>JAKQXK010000430.1 GCA_029561505.1 Spirochaetota bacterium
CAGTCATTGGGCTCCCGCTCGTTTTACGTTTTCACCGGCAAAGTATTGCAGGTACTGCCGCCAGAAGCCGACGCGATAGAAGACGGCTTCTGAGGCAGCGCCGTCGATGAGCGCCAATTTCAGCCTGCTGACAAACAAAAATTTTCTCAGCTTCGTCGGCTTTCGCACTTCTCTGGTGCTCGGCTTTCAGATCGTGGGCACAATTGCGCACTGGCAGGTATATGCAATCACCCGCGATTCAATCTATATCGGTTACCTTGCGCTCGCCGAGGTGATACCGGCTATCGCCATGAGCCTTCTGGGCGGCTACTGGGCCGACAGCTTTAACCGGCGGGTGGTTGCGCTTATCGGGACCGTGTTCACGATATCGAGCACCTTGGTGTTGCTGGTGGCTGCTTCTTCAGATAATCTCACCAATATCTGGCCGCTCTTCGTTGCGGTGGTCATCATCGGCATCGGCCGCGGCATAATAGCACCGGCGAGTTCGGCGCTTCTGGGCGAAATTGTGCCCCACCATTTTTACGGGCGCGCCGCGGTTTTTAATTCGATTGGCTGGCATATCGCACTGATCACCGGGCCCGCTTTTGCTGGTCTCATGTATGAGAAATATTCGGCTGCTCTGTGCTATCGCTTCGCGATGGGCTTCACTGTTGCGTCGGGTATTTTTTTATTTCTGCTGCGGGCGCCAAAGCGCGAAAAAAAGCCGCGGGAAAAAATTCTGAGTGCCATCTCAAAAGGATTCCATTTCGTTCTCAAAAACAAGGTGGTGCTCGGGGCTATGAGCCTCGATATGTTCGCGGTACTCTTTGGCGGGGCGATCGCACTCTTGCCCGCTTTCAGCGACCAGATCTACATGCGAGGCGCATCAGGTCTGGGTTACCTGCGCGCCGCACCGGCGCTCGGTGCAGCGATCATGGGTCTCATGCTCGTGGGTTACCCAATCAGAAGGCATGCTGGTAAAATTCTGCTGACTGCCGTAGCGACATTCGGCCTCGCGATGATCGCCTTCGGTCTGAACACGCACTATTACCTCGCGATCATTATTCTCGCGCTGAGCGGCGCCGTTGACAACATCAGTGTCGTGCTGCGTTCGACGATCATTCAAACGCATACGCCCGACGCGATGCGCGGCCGGGTCGCTGCAGTGAATTCGATTTTCATAGCTTCTTCGAATGAAATTGGCGCATTTGAAAGCGGATTCACCGCCAGATACATGGGGCTTGTACCGGCCGTCGTCTTTGGCGGCGGCATGACCATAGCGGTCGTTGTCGTTATCGCCCTCGCGCTACCACAGCTGCGGCAACTGCAATTCACCGATTCTCAGAAATAGAGACTCACCAGTTTTTCGTATAACAGGCAGAGCTGAAGACTTCGCCGCGGCAGGCAAACGGTAAATCGTAAAAATCTCCGTCGCGCAATGATTCAATGCCCATGTGCAGCGGGTTTGCGACATTTTCGACAAAACTCGCACGAAAGCGAAAATTCAGCGTGGCTTTGCCCTGCCCGCCCGCTGCAGATTCGGCCCGCATGTTCACGTTAAATTCGCCGGCGTCAAAATTGAGTTTTTTGAGGCTCAGCGCGCCGCTGCTGAAAACAGCCTCGACTGCCGCAGATTCAAATTCGGTATCGGAAAATTTCGCTTCGAGTTTGTGCAACGGGCCGTTTAAGATACCTTTCTGCAGAAAGCTGTCTTTAATCTTGCCCCGGCCGATCGAAGCATTTATTGAGCCGGTGATGGTTTTCAACACCTGAGCGCGGTTATTGCCCGTAAAGGTTGCGTCAAAACGACCGTCGAGCACTCCGAACACAGTTGCCTTCAACTTCAGCGCCTCGCTGAGATCATGCGTTTTGATGCGGCTAAGACCGAGGCGCGCCGTGTGCTTTTCGGCAGCGTAATCATAGATATAACTGCCCGAAATCTGCCCGCGCGCAAAACCTGCAGAGATCTTATCGAAACGGATCACCGAGCCCGAGGTCTGAATCTGCGCTGAAAGGGGAGAGAAAACCATATCGCTCGTCTGGCTGGCCTCAGCTGCAAGAAGCTTGTTCAGCTTCAGCACGGGAAATTCGACACTACCCGAAACAGTAGTTGCGCGGCCCTGCACCGAGATGCGGGCACTCGCTTCGAATGCCTGCCCGCCCAATGCCAGCTGCTGGCGACTAAAGCTCACCTGCGAACCACTGAGCGTGCCGCTGAGGTTATCGGCAGACAGCGCCGGCAAATCGCCACGGGCACCCCTGAGCTGCCCGAATTTCAGCTGAGCTGCCACAACACCGTTTTCATATTTGCCCGCGGCTGAAAAACGGCCACTCAGGGCAACGCCCGGCGCGAGCTGTGGTGCAATCGCCGGCAAATCGGCCTGAACGGCAAACGTGAGTTTCGCATTCGTTTTGTTGTCGCTGCCGAGATTGGCATATTCGATGACCAGCCCGGGCTGCGTGAGCTTTCCCTGCCCCGAAGTTAAGCCCCCGGTCATAAGATCAACCGACGCTTCGCCAGCCCATGCAAGCGTCAGTTTTATTGGTGCATGCACCGCTATTTCAGCTTTTTCTGATTTTACCGTGAGCGTGCTTCCCACCGATTGCAGCATGAGGCGTCCGTTCAAAGTTTTCAGGCGCGAATCAAGCTCTGACAAACTGCAGTTCTGGCAGTCCAGGTGGCCGTCTATCGTTTCGGCCGCATCGATGCGTTTTGCTGCCACAAGCTGCCGCGCAAAATTCACGAGGTTTGCGCTCTTGATATTGAGTTCGCTCTCGACCCGCGAACCGTCGGGAAAAACCCACTTTGCCAGAATATTCTGGCGCAGGGGCGCATACGCCAGTACGGCTGTGAAAGTGGTCTTGCCGATCGGCAACGGCAGAACCTTCACCTCGTGGGCAATCGTGCCGTTAGTGACGCGCAATGATTTGAGCTTAAAGCGGGCTTCGGCCCCTGCCTCAGCGGCTTTTTCACGCTCTGCCTCTGACTCGGTAGCCTGCCCCTGCCAGCTGCCTATTTCAGGCGATTGTTTCTTGTCTGCGGTCTGCGATTTTTCCGTAAAAAAACTGACCTCGACTGCATCGACATGCGCACCACGCACTTCGATCTGTTTTCTCAGAAGCGGCAGTATGGCGAGATCAAGCGAAACGACATTTGCGCTGACGAAACAGCGTTCACTCACCATCTTGGGATTTCTCAGACAAATGCGCTTCAGGCGCACGTCACCCGTTAACGTGAAGTCAACTTCGGCTATCGACAGTGCATAACCACTGTGCCTCAGCGCGAGCGCAGATATTTCGGCTTTGATTTTTTCAGGTGAGAAACTTTGGCGTAAGTAAAAGCCGCCGGCGGCAGCAGCCACCAGCAGAACCAACACAGCTGCAAACAGCCATTTGAGCAGGCCACGGCGTTTGCGTGGCGCTACCCCACCGGGCTCGCTGTTAACCTGCGACAGCGGCTGCAATAATGATTGCGATGCCGAGCATCATACAACCAAAGACGATGGCCATCGCACGATTTTGCTTGTCAGCGATCTCGCCCCAGATATCACGCGGATGAATCCAGTCGATGATGGCGAACGACACGACCATAACGACGATGCCGATAACAGAATAAACCAGCACCGCGAGAATGTGTTCGATATCGAGCAGCGGTGGCTTCACCCTGCCAGGTTCTGCTGCCTGAGCGAATGCCGCACCAGCGAGCAGCATGTAGAACATTAGTTTTTTCATTGTGACCCCTTCACTATCAGATTACCTTGCAATATTTTTAGGATATAGACGCCTCACGGCTATTTACCGCCGCCCGACAGAATGCGCGGCATGTAGACTGAACGAAATGACGTTGGGTTAGCACGGATATTCTTCACGTTCAGATTCTGCGCCGTCATCGGCTCTTTGCCGCCTGCTTGCGTGAACATGCGGTGCATCGACCAGCCAAACATAAGCAGTGTCAGCGGTATAAAGATGTACATTTTCAGAATATCTTTCATCGCTCACCTTCTTTCATGCGATACCGTATATAATAGTAGACCAGAAAGCCGATGAGTGTGAAGACGAAAAGTACCGCCGAACCAACCGAGGCGACGTCGCGCTTAGCGGTCATCGTGAAGGTCAGTTTGGGTGCGAACGCCCTGCCGGGAAAATCCATCGGGAGAAGTTTGCCCGTTTTTCCGGGTGCGGGCACAGCAGCCGGTGGCGGTGCCAGCGCTTTGGCAGCAGCACCCGGGGTTGTTTTTGCCTGTTTCGCTGCGGCCGGGGTCAGCGGCGCCGTCGCGGGAACCGCGGGAGCATCAACTCTCTGCCCATAGCGCAAGAGTGAGGTTTTGAACTCCGCAACACCGACGTTCGTGGCGCCGGCGACAAACAGGTAATAGTTGCCTGCCGGCATCTTTTCTGTCTGAAAGTCTGTATCGTTGCTGCCCTCAGACCAGGAATCATCGCCGCTGCCGCCATAATAGCGCGAGAGCTCGCCGTCGTAAATGTAGCCTGCCCCGGTCGCCTCGTTGATCATGAAAACATTGAAGCTGATCCATTGCTGGCTAAGCGAAGATTTCAGGGTGAACTCGACATTGGTGTCTTTGGTGAGTTCAACTTCGCCTGGTTCAAAGTTGAATTCGAGATAGTCGGTTGCACCTTCAGTTTTGAATTCGAACTCAGCCGAATTCAGCGACAGGGTTTTATCGATTACGGTTTTGCTTTCGGCGCGGCCTGATACGATAGAACAGGTGACGGTCGTTGCAAGAAAGAGCATCGCCGACCAGGCGAGCGCAAATAAGAACCGCCTCTTCGCAGGGTTCGGTTCGCACATACCGAAGCCCACTTTTTCAGGCATTTCGCTAAGCCCAAAGGCTGCCTGAATTTCTTCGGGATACCTGTATTCGCCGATTGACCAATTGCTCTCGGTCAGCCTGCGGTTCTGTGCAATTTCATTGATCTCATCGGCCCGTTCGGCGTTTGCGCGTTTGGCGTCGTTGGCCAGGTCTTCAAGTTCTTTCTTGCTGTATTGTTTGCCATGCTTATCGACATAAGCGTACACAACTTCGCACGACGCCTGATAAGGGGGATTAATATATTCAGTGACTTCGTTTTCTTCACCGAGCGATGCCTGCCAGGGAAACTCGCCTACAATGCTCTTTACCCTCGCGTCGTAATGCGTAAAATATTTCAGTTTTTTGCCGGCGAGCTGAATTTTGCCGGTTGGGCCGGTCATGCCGGGGCGCCCCGACCCGTCGAAGCCGAGTCCCGGTTCTGTGCGCACGAGAGTCCAGTGGCCAGAACCTTCTACGAGATACCGGTAACCATGGTATGGGTTAAAGAGCAGGTATTCGCTCCACTCGCCACCGTCATCGTCAGCGCGCACGACCATGCCGACACATTTGAACTCGATACCGTCGAGCTTACCCGTGGCCCCGAGGGGAATCCACATGCGGTATTTGAGTTTTTCGTTGTACTTATCGCGCAGTACGAGCACGTCGTGCTGCGGTTCGAGAATCGAGCTGCAATACGGGCAACGCACACTTTGTGATTTGCCCGGAAGTTCAAGATTAACCGGCCCGCCGCAATTGGGGCATTTAAAACCTTTCGCCTGAACCGGAGCCGCTTCTGGCAAAGCGAGATTTTCGTTCACGCGCTCGCTCATACCGCAACCTCTGCCGCAGAGGCTTTGAAGCCATAGACCGAACGAATACGTGTCAGGTGCAGGTCGCTGAAAAGCAGCGCCCGCCCCGTGAAGACGAGGGGCTTGTCTTCGCTAAAATCAATAGTGGCAAACGTGCCGTCGTGGCGCACCAGGTCGACTACCGGGGCTTCGTACGCAGTTTCAAAGGGAAAAGGCAGCTCACCCTCGCCCGAAACAACCTTGCTCGTCTGCATGTCTTTGACAAAAAATTCTTTACCGTCGATGGTGACGGGCGCCCCGGCATAGAGGTTCGCAAATTCAAGATTTTCGGGAATCTGGGCGTCTTTTTTTATGCGCGTGTAAAAATAGAGCCCGCTCGCTTCGCCAAGCCACGCGTCGTCGCCGTCGATAGAGATGTACCATTCGTTCCAGAAACCGAGCCCGAATTGGTATTGAATGCGCCCGACGATTTTGAAGGTCTTGCCGTCGATCGCGCCTGTTGCGCCTAACTGCAGCGGCGAACCATCTTCGACAAGCGCAGCCGTCTTGCCGACCTCTTTGAGCGCATCTTCTGTCTGCACAGACATGGTGCGACAATATTTGCAGACAGCGTAGAGGCTGTGCGCATTTTCAAACGTAAGCGGTGCACCGCATGACGGACAGCTCGATTGCTTCACGGCGGACAAACTGTTAAATCGGGTCTACTTTGTCATTCGAAAAAGATTTGCATTCACTCACAGAATTTGCGATAAAGCCATGCGCAACCACCAGCCACAGGTGAGAATGCGCCACGGTGATTTCAGAGTAGCCCCCAATAGCTCTTGAGCGCGGCCTTTTCTGAACCCTCTTAAATGATTTACTGCTCCGCTTGATTTTTGGTATGTTCTGCGAATGCCACTGCCCTCGATTGAACAGGTTGACGTTACCGGTAAAAAAATTCTGCTGCGCGTTGACTTCAATGTGCCGCTCGACAAGACCACGGGGGCGATCAGCGACGATACCCGCATCGTTAAGAGCCTGCCGTCAATTGAACTTATGCTGTCTCGCGGAGCGGCTCTCATCATCATATCGCACCTTGGCCGACCCGAAAAAAAGGGCGACCCCGCGCTGTCGCTGAAACCGATCGCCGAGCGCCTCGGCAAGCTATTACCTGCCACAAATGTTCATTTTTCACCCGAGGCTGTAGGGCCTGTGGCCGAAGAAAAAGCAGCCAAACTGCAGCGCGGTGAGATTCTGGTGCTCGAAAATATTCGCTATTACGACGAAGAAACCTCAAAAGAAGAAAAGATCCGCAATGATTTCGCGAAGAAGCTCTGCAAAATGGCAGACATCTACGTCAACGATGCGTTCGGTGCAGCGCACCGCGCACACGCATCAATATACGAATGTGCAAAGCTGCTGCCGGGTTATGCGGGGCTCTTGCTGAAGAAAGAAATCGATATTCTCGAGAAGCTCGTAACGAACCCGCCCCGCCCATTCGTCGCCATCATCGGTGGCTCGAAAGTGTCGAGTAAACTGGCGGTGCTTGAAAACCTCATCACCAAAGCCGACAGCATTCTCATCGGCGGCGCGATGGCGTACACTTTTTTGAAGTCGCGCCTGATCGAAGTGGGCACGTCAATGGTTGAAAAAGACTACCTCAGCCAGGCATTTCAGATCATCGACAAGGCCGCCTACAACAAGCGCGAGCTGCTTCTGCCCGAAGACCACATAGTCTCGTCAGAATTTGGTGAAAAGGGCAAGATTAAAACAGTAAAACGCTCTATCCCCGAAGGGTTCATGGGCATGGACATCGGCCCAAAGACTGCAGACCACTACGCGAAAGTGATCAAGAATGCCAAAACGGTTCTCTGGAACGGCCCAATGGGTGTCTTTGAAATGAAAAAGTTTGCCTCGGGCACGCTCTCGATTGCCAAGGCCATGGCCAAGGTAAAAGGCACAACGATTGTGGGCGGTGGCGATTCGATCTTTGCGCTTTCGCAGTCAGGCCTTGAAGACAAGATCACGCACGTATCAACCGGTGGCGGCGCAACGCTCGAATACCTCGAAGGCAAGAAACTGCCCGGCGTTGAAGCGCTCATGAAATAGCGGGTCTGCCGACACCCTGGGCTGAAAAAGTTGAATACCGTTGACTGGTCTGCATCGATTTCGTCGGTCGTTCAAGACCTGAAACCGTCGGGCATCCGCCAGTTTTTTGACATTGTCGCAACACGAAAGGATTGTATCTCGTTAGGCGTCGGCGAACCTGATTTTGTCACGCCGCAAGTCGTCATCGACCATTCGATACAAGCGCTGCGCGATGGTTATACGCACTACACAGGTAACGCAGGGCTGCTTTCGCTGCGGCGTGAAATCGCGCGCTACCTCGAAAAAGAATATGGGCTCAGCTATAATGCCGAAAAAGAGATTTTGATTACTGTCGGCGTCTCGCAGGGCGTCGACCTCGCATTTCGCGCAATCTTGAACGCCGGCGACGGCGTGCTCTACCCTGAACCGTGTTACGTTTCTTATGACCCCATGATTCGGCTCGCAGCCGGAGTGCCACAGCGCGTGTTGGCAACGGCCGAAAACGACTTCTCGCTCAAGGCGCAGAATATCCGTGACGCACTCGAACCCAACAGCAAGGCGCTGTTTCTCAATTACCCTTCGAACCCGACGGGCGCGTCAATTGGCAAAGACGAACTGCTGAATATCGCGAAGCTTGCTGACGAAAAAAACCTGATTGTCATCTCTGACGAAATTTATGGTGAACTGAGCTACGAAGAAAAACATATTCCTTTTCCGACTTTGCCGGGTATGAAAGAACGCACACTGCTCTTGGGTGGTTTTTCAAAGGCCTTTGCCATGACTGGCTGGCGCATCGGCTATGCCTGCGGTGACGAGAACCTGATACGCGCGATGACTAAAATTCACCAGTATTCGATGCTGTGCGCACCGACTCTCGCGCAGATCGCGGCTGAAACCGCACTCAGATATGCGCTTTCTGACCGCGACAAAATGCGCGACGAGTACCGCCTGCGGCGCGACCTCATCGTGAAAGGCTTTAATGACATGGGCCTTAAATGCTTCATGCCGCAGGGCGCGTTCTATGTTTTTCCTGATATTCGCTCGACCGGCAAAACTTCGATGGATTTTGCGAAAGACCTTCTCGAAGCGCAGAATGTCGCCGTCGTGCCGGGCACAGCATTCGGCGCTTCGGGTGAAGGCTTTATCCGTTGCTCTTATGCGACTGCGCGCAAAGAGATCGAAGCCGCACTCACGAAGATTGCGGCGTTTGTAAAAGCCTGATCTTTTAACCCCGCGCCCGCCGGCGCAGCAGTTTCCATTCAATTGCAGTTTCTTCGACGGCTTCCTTGAGTCTGCCATAACGCGACTGCATCAGGTCTAACCGGGCGGTAGTCGCGAGTGCGGCGTCGTGCTGCATTTTACCCCGAATTTCATTCATTATCGCGGCGCGGCGCTTGAACGCTGCGAGCGTCGCGTCGGCCTTTGCGAGAAACGCGGCTTTACGCTCTTCGCTCCACTTCCATTTTTCAAAACGCGACACGAGTTCGCCCTTCTGCATCTGCATGCGGCGCTGTTTGATCGTGGTGTCAGGCACACGCTTGAGTCCCCACGCGAGGTGCAGATAAGACATCAACTTGATTGCCCATTTGCCGGGATCGTACTGGTACCAGCGCACGCCATTACGGTAGTCGTTCGCGAATTCATGGTGAAAGTTATGGTAGCCTTCGCCCCAGGTAAAAAAGGCAGTGATGGCATTATCGCGCGCGGTGTGCTTGTCGCTGTAGGGCTGCGATCCGACGAAATGACACAGTGAGTTGATGAAGAATGTGGAGTGATGAGTAAACACGAGGCGCAGAAACCCTGCGATGAGAAATCCCCCCCATGCATCACCCCAAAAAATGCCGGCAATCGCTGTGGGTAACGCGAAATTCATCACGATAGCGAGCGGCATGAAATAGCGGTGCTGAAAGAAAACATGTTTGTCACGAAAGAGATCTGCATTATGCGATGGCCGCCAGTCGCGCTGCCGGGTTTTGAAGATCCAGAGAATGTGAGCAAACCAGAAACCCTTCTTGATGCTGTACGGGTCTTTGTCGCGGTCGACGAACTTATGGTGCGCTCTGTGGTCGAGCGACCATTCAAGCGCCGAGCCCTGCAGGCCGAGAAGCCCGGTGATGAGCATTAGAATACGCACCGGCAACGAGGCTTCGTATGACCTGTGGGAGAACAGGCGGTGGTAGCCGGCGGTCGTCGCCATGCCCGCAACAAGTGCTACGGCGCCCGAGAGTATGAGCGTCGCGCCTGAAAGCGTGCCGGTCATGATAAAAAAGCCAAGCGCCCCAAAGCCAATGACCGGAGATAGGCTAAGGAACACGATCGA
>JAKQXK010000443.1 GCA_029561505.1 Spirochaetota bacterium
CGAGAGCCCACGCTGCGAGTGCGGCGACCGACGGCCACATGATATAATCTTTCACGATTTGCTTAAAAGCCTTTTGGGCGATATGCTTCAGTTGCGGTATGACCTCACGTATGGGTTTGCCCTTTTCGAGCACATCGATCAGGCTTTGCTCGTGTAATGCGACGCCCTCTTCGAACAGCACCATCAGCAAGAAGGCATACACCGGCTGCAAAATGTAGCGTACGCCCCATGGCTGATCGGCGGTGACACGAATAATGCCATAACCGACATCGAGGTCTTTGCCGATAACGTTTGTCCACGTGTGGTGCACGACGTTGTGCGAGTGCATCCAGCGGTCAGAGGGGCTCATGGTATCCCATTCCCAGGTGTTCGACTGTATGTTCGGGTCTTTCATCCAGTCCCATTGGCCGTGCAGCACGTTATGCGCGATTTCCATGTTTTCGAGAATTTTACCGAGCCCGAGCGTGACGGCGCCCATGGCGAGACAGGCGACTGCCAAACCCCAGCTGCTAAACGAGAAGCCCCAGAGTGGCACAAAAAACAAAGAGAGGTAAATGATCACGCGCCCGGCCAGATCAAATGAGCGCTGTGTTTTGATCAGCTTCAGAATATAGCGGCGGTCACGGTCGCCACGGTCGGCAAAAACTTCATCGCGTATGGCATCCATTTCACGGCCGAACTCTTCGACCTCGTGCGGTTTCAGATGCAGAAATTGACGTTTTGTTTTCATTTTGAGCTCCTCTTGTTTTATAGATTGATTTCACATTTGCCGTGCGCGGCCATTACACACGTTTGCACCTTGGCGCCGGGTTCACTGACGAGTTTGCCGTCGCGCAGATCGCGCACCGAGCCCGAGACCAGAGTCGTGTCGCAGGTATGGCAGATGCCCATGCGGCAGCCATGCGGTGGGTTGAGCCCTGCATCTTCGGCGACGCGCAAGAGGCTCGTCGCTCCGTCGGCCTTCGCTTCAACCTCGCTCTGAGAGAATTTGACGAGACCGCCGCGCGCCGATTTCGGTATAGCTACGGTCGGTGCACGAAACTCTTCGAAGTGCAGATTTGCAGATCGCCTTGCTTTGGTGAAATGCGCCTTGATCGCGGCGAGAAGTTCTTGCGGCCCGCAAGCGTAAACTTCGCGTTCGCGCCAGTCGGGGCATAGTTTCGTCAATTGCGCTGAGCTGAAGTGAAACTTCTTTCGCGATGCATTGCCGAGTCTGCGCGTGTATACGGGAAGGTATGCATATTCTGCGAATCGTTTCGGCAGCTCTTGCAGCTCTTTGCCAAAAATCGCATCGTATTCGTGTGGCGCATAGTGAATGTGTACCGTGTCGAGATGGCGTTCGAGTGCAATCATTGAGTGCAGCATGCTGCGCACCGGGGTAACTCCGCTGCCGGCGCTGATAAAAAGCAGCTTCATCGCGCCGGCATCTGGCAAATGAAAGTTGCCCTGCGGCAGGCCGACCGAGACATATTCACCGACTTTCAGGTTGCGCACCAGGTGGCGCGACAACCTGCCACCCTCGAGAATTTTTACGGTAATCGTGAAGCACCCATCTTCGCGCTCGGGTGGCGACGAAATGCTGTAGGTACGGTGGTATTGCCTGCCGTCGATCGAGAGGCCGATGCGTACATGCTGGCCAGCGCGCCCACCGCGCCACGCCGTATTGGGTCTGAGGGTAATCGTGCGCGCATCTTTGGTTTCATCCCACACCTTTTCGACGCGGGCCCTGATCGCATGCGCCGACCATAATGGGTTCATGAGCTCGGTGTAGTGCGAGCTCGTCAGCGGGTAGGTGAACAGGTTCGTGAACCTGGCAAATATGCGGTTTATCAAATTGGTGTTGTGCATGCAGACCTCGCGCGGACGCTATATCTAACAGTGTTAGTTTGTAAACACAAAGTTGACACTTGCGTCGAATTAAGTAACCACGCTCTCAGAATTCCAATTTATCCAGCCGCCCAAGCGCTTTCTGCATGAGGCTCGAATGGCAGCGGGCACCGAGCTCGCCGGCCGTCAGGTATTCGCCACCTGCCACGCCTTCGTTCACATAAATCAACTTCACCGCAATTTTGTAGCGCGTAATCGCGTGATGAAAATCGGGTGGCAGAGTGTGCGCGAGTCTCATGAGTTTTTTGCGCTGGGCTGCAGGCATTTTGTCAGGTGAGGATTGCTCTTTCATCTCAGGTGGCAGCGCCAAAAAGCCCGGAAACAGCAATTCACCTTTGAGAAAGGGAAAATTGCGGCCACTCGCCACGACCTGGTATTTGTCGCCGCTGCGGTGAACCTGCATCACCCAAAGCACGTCGTATGCCTGAGCGCGCGGCTTCTTGACAGGGAAAAGCAACTCGTTGCCATTCTTGTGGGCTGCGCACAGGGCAGCCGCAAAACAGATTTCGCAACGCGGGCGCTTTTTGCAGATTGTCTGCCCCCATTGCATCAGAGCTTCATTGACGTCACCTGCCGGCATATCGGCCTTGAAGAAAGGTGCTGCTGCGCGTTCTGCCGCGGTGCGAAACGCCGGTGTGCCCGTAGTCTGCGGCAATTCAAAAAACCTTGAAAGCACGCGCGCATGGTTCGCATCGTTCGCGAGAATCGGTTCGTTGTTGTGAATCGACGCTATTATCGCCGCGGTGTAGTGCCCAATACCGGGAATTTTCAGCAGATCATTATAGCTGACGGGCATTTTGCCCGCGTGGTTTGCCGCAATGTAAACCGCAGCCTTGAACATGTTGCGCGCCCTCGAATAATACCCCATACCGCGAAAGGCGGCGAGTACATCGCTCTCAGGGCCTCGCGCCAACGCCACAACATCGGGAAAGCGCTTCAGAAAAGTTTTCAGCTTATCTTTACCCGCAGCGATCTGCGTCTGTTGCAAAAAAATCTCGGTTATCCACGTGCGGTATGCATTTCTGCCGGCTCTGAAATCGTATGCATGCTTTTCGGTTTCGTACCACTTTTTTAAGCGATCGATCAGGGGTTTCATGTCAGCGTGCAAATACGGTCTTTCCCGCAACGACGGTCGTCTCGACCATGTTGTTGTGGCTGCGGTAGACGATACGGTTAAGTCGTTCTGCGAGTGCAGAATAGTGGTTCTTCTCTTCGTCGAGCAGCGTATCGCAGAGCGAGTCGTCGATCACGCAGAAATCAGCCTGTTTGCCGATTGCAAAACTTCCAAGGTCATGCGCGCGCGACAGCGCCGCCGCGTTGCCGAGAGTCGCCTGATAGACCGCGTCTGCCACTGTAATGGAACACTTGGCGCCATCGAAGTGGGCCCGCAGTTTTGCCATCTCTGTCATGGTTTTCGCTTCGTGCAGCATCGAAAGCGAATAACCGGCGGCGACATCGGTGCCGAGCCCGAGGCGAATTTTTTCGTGCCTGAAATTTTGGTAAGGCAAAATGCCGCTGCCGAGAAAATTGTTTGAAACGGGGCAGTGCACCACGACACTTTCGCGTTCGCGAATGAGCCGCCGTTCTGCTTCTGCGAGGTGAATGCCGTGGCCGAGCAGGGTCTTGGCGTGCAGACAGCCATGTTGATCGTACACATCGGCATAACTTTTCGCTTCGGGAAACAGCCTTGAAGTTTCGCTCACTTCGTCGCGATTCTCGCTGATGTGCGTCTGCAGAAACGTATCGTAAGCACGGCTTAGTTTGCCGCAGAGATCGAGCAGTGCGCCCGAACAGCTGATGGCAAAACGCGGCGTGACGACAAATTCGGTGAGCCCTTTTTTATGCCAGGTTTCGATGAGCTTCATCATGTTACGTTCTGCATCGGCCGCCGTGGTCAAAAGTTCTTCGGGTACGTTGCGGTCCATAAGCGTGAGGCCGAGATATGCCCGAATACCCGCCCGGCTGGCTTCGCTGAAGGCTATATCCGCAGCTCTGCTGTGAGCTGAAAGGTACGCGACCGTTGTCGTTGTGCCGTGCGAGAGCGAGCTCTGAAAAAAGTTCAGGCTCTGCAGTTCGGCAACCCGATCATCGCTGAACCGCCCCTCTTGCGGAAAAGTATAGCGGTTCAGCCAGGGCAACAGCGCTTCGGCACCTTGTGATGCAAATTCATATTGCGGCAGATGCGTGTGCAGGTCAATGAGGCCGGGTAGCGTCACAAACTTTTCGCGAAGCAGAATTTCATAGCCAATCAGCCGGTCAGCAGCTGGTACTTCACCGAAATAGTCAATGCGCCCGTTTTCGTCGTAAAGCAGGCAAGCGCGCTCGATGAAGGCCAGAGTGCCATCATTCTGAGGATTCACAAACGCCGAGATGACACCGCCCTTGTTTTGCATGATCGCTACTCTACCACTGGTATCGGGCCTGTGAGTTTACCTTCGCGAAATTGTTCAAAATAAGGCTCGGTCGTTGTCTTAAATTCGTCTCGACTCAAAATGGCGTGTAGTTCGCCTGCGACAACAAGGCCTATCTTATCTGCAAGTTTGTAGGCGAGATTGAAGTCATGCGCGACCACAATGGCCGCGCTGCCGAGGTTGCGCTGTATACCTTTGATCAGCACCGCGATCGCGTCGGTCAAAACCGGATCAAGGCCCGCCGTCGGGTCGTCGAACAGCAGAATCTGGGGGTCCATGGCTATGGCGCGCGCGATGCCTGCGCGTTTTTGCATGCCACCCGATAGTTCTGACGGAAATTTGTCTTCAACATCTTTTAGGCCTGCCCGGTTCAGGCATTCGGTCGCCTTCGCGCGCAACGCCTCTTCACCGAGATCTGAAAACCGGCGCAGAGCAAACACGACATTCTGCCACACGTGCAATGAATCAAAAAGACCCGATTTCTGAAAAACATAACCGATACTGCGCCTGAGCTCGTCGAGTTCGGCGTGGCTGAGCGAGTGTACGTTCTTGCCAAGAATCTCCGCGCTGCCTGATTGCGGCCTGAAGAGCCCCACCAGAGTTTTCAGCAGCATCGTTTTTCCCGAGCCGTTCTTGCCCATGAGCACGAGCGTTTCACCCGGCGCGAGATCGAAGCTAATGTTGCGTAATATCGCTTTTCCGTCGATAGTCAGAGATAAATTTTCAACTTTTACAGCGTTGTTTGCCATAATCAATCACGCATCTTGAATGTCACAACAATCACGCCGGTGGCTGTTTCGCCAGAAGGTGACGGCGAGAACACCGCATTGCGGTACGCGTTGCGCGCGCTGATATCGAGGCGCGTGATACCAGAAGACTTCAGAATCTCAACGCTCTCGACGCGGCCTTGCGCGTCAATTTCAAGCAGAAGCTCAACCTTTCCCTGACCCGATTTTTTGCGCACGCTTTCAGGGTAATCAATCGCGGGCATTGAGATTAATCGTCTTGCGGCTCCCTTGCGCCAGCGCGTCGCCGCGCTGCTGTCGCCTTTCGGAATATTAACTTTTTCGGCCTCGCCGCGCTTGGTACTCTTGCCAGTTGCTTCGCTGCCCCAGCTTGTTGATTCGGTGCGCGCACCGCTGCCCGACTCTTTGCCGCGCGAGGCCCGCGAGTGCATCTGCTGTTCATACTGTGACCACGGGTCGGCCAGAGTCTGCGTTTCGCTCTTGCTGTTGGTTTTGCCTTTGCGCCTGCTGCCTGCAGCCCCTGCCGGGTCTTTCTGCGGCCTTACCTTCTTGCCAGTACTATTTGCCGGGCGCGTGATTTCTTCTTGTAATTCTTCTTCTACAATCTCTTGGGTGGGTTGAGGCGCGCGGTTTACAATGGTGACAGTCAAGGTCTGGTAAAACCGCAGATCGGCAAAAAGTACAATGAAAAGAAAGAGCAGGGCGTGCAGAGCCAGCGAAACCAGAAAGGCTCGCCGTTCGGGGTGCATCACAGGAGGGTAAACTTGCGTCACTTGCGGAATATCTTTTTTACATATCCGATTCCGCTGATGAGCCTGTCAACATCGTCTTGGGTGTTGTAAACAGAGAAAGAAGCGCGTGCGGTTGCGGCTACCCCGAAAGACCGCATCAGAAGCTGGCAGCAATGGTGTCCGGCGCGAATGCAGATATCCTGTTCGTCGAGCAGGGTTCCCGTGTCGTGCGCGTGCACCCCTGGTATCTCAAACGAATAGATCGGCGACCGCGACGCACCCGCGCTGAGCCCAAAGACGCGAATTTCTAGCGCGCCGAGTTTTTCGTCAGCGTAAAGGCGCAGCTTCTCATCTGTTTCATGTATGACCTTTTGGTTCTCAGTGACAAAGTCGATCGCAGCCCCCAGGGCATATATTTCAGCAATTGGCTGCGTGCCTGCTTCAAAACGCGCCGGTGCTTCGAGGTAAGTTGAGCTTTCGTGTTCGACGAGTGCGATCATGCCGCCACCCGTTTGATAGGTATCGCAGGCGTCGAACACGGGCTTGCGGCCGATCACCGCGCCCAAACCCGTCGAAGCGAAAAGTTTGTGCGCTGAGAAGACGACAAAATCGGCATTAAGGGCCTTAACTTTTTGTGGTACGTGCACCGCGGCCTGAGCCGCATCGACAATAAAAACTGCGCCATGTTTTGCTGCAAGTTCGCGTATAGCCGCCAGATCGTGAATGATACCGGTGACGTTCGACTGTAAACTCAGCGAAACAATGCGGATTGCGTACGAATCAAAAAGTGCAGCCGCTTCTGCAGATGAAACGCCGATTCTGCCGTCAGCATCTGCCTTCAGGTAGACCAGCTTGTAGCCTGACCTTTTCGCTGCCACCTGCCAGGGAACAAGGTTCGCATGGTGCTCGCTTTCGCTGAGCAAAATCGCCGGCGGCTTCTCAGAGGCAAACGCCGGGAAAAAATCTTTGAGTCTTGACTCAGGTGAAGTCAGCGTATGCGCGAGCAGGTTGAACCCCTCGGTTGTACCTTTGACGAACACGGCGAGCGCGTCACCCGCATCAGACAGGTAGCGCGCGGTTTTCGCGCGCACCGTTTCAACGGTATCGGTGGCCCGTTGCGATAACCGGTAAACGCCGCGGTGAATATTCACAGATTGGTTGACGTTGTAATCATTCAGCGCCTGCAACACCGCCGTCGGCTTCAATGCCGTGGCAGCGGAATCGAGATACACGAGACCCGGGTTGGCCTGAAAGAAGGGAAAGTTATCCCTGAGGTTTTGGTTCATGTACCCAAAGAAGATAATGAAAATTTCAGTTTTTGGCCAGTTTAGGCCTGATGACCGAAAGCACGGGCCCCTGAAGAGCGCGTCCTTATTACTTGCGGGCCCCTGCGTTGCGCAGCAGCTGCACCAGCTCTGCATGATTGCCGCGTTCTGCGAGCACCAGCGCGGTTTCACCGTTCGGCGTAACATAGCGCACATTGGCTCCCGCCGCAATCAGCGAGCGCGCTACTTCGACATGACCGCCTACGCATGCGAGCATGAGCGCATTCCAGGTGAACCTATTCGTCACGTTGACGTCGGCGCGTAACGCGATCAGCTGCGCGACCATCGTTACCTGGCCGCGTTCGGCGGCCCCCATCAGCGCCGTGTAACCATTTTCGTTTTTCTGGTTGATATTCGTGCCCTGAGAGGTGATCTCTTGTACGCGCTTTTCGTCGCCACGTTCTGCCGCATCGACGAGTTCAGCGGCCGGCGTAGAGAAAGTTTTCTTCTGCGAAGACAAGCATGCCGAAGCGATGAGCGCCGTCGCGAGTAATAGTGGCAGAGTCGTTTTCAGAACCATGTATCCTCTTTTACTACTTTTGGTATTTTGACTGGTTTTCGAGTCCGGCGCGGCGCAGTGTATCGATCAGCATCGGTGCGAGACCAGGCAGCGCGCTCGCGGTCTTGGCAAAGACGCCGCGCCAGAAGGGAAGCGTGAGTTCAGGTATATCGGTACCGATGCTTTCGACAATGGCGTTTGCGACGTCGGCTGCAGTCAGGGGGGCGTTACCTGAGAAGGTAAGCGCAGCCTCGGGGTAATCTTTCTGCAGATCGAGCATTGGCGTTTTCACCGCATCGGGACAAACGACCGTTACAAAAACGCCGAATTCCCTGAGTTCGGCCGCGAGCGCGAGGGTGAACCCCCTTACTGCAAACTTTGAGGCGCTATAGAGTCCGATACCCGGTATGGGTGCTACGCCTGCAAGCGATGCAATATTGATGATATGGCCGGCACCGGCGCGTTTGAATTCGCGTGCAGCAATTGCCGAGCCGAGCATGACACCCTTAACATTGATGTCGATATGAAAGTTGATGTCTTTTGGCGTTACCGCGTCGATGTAACCTGGTTTCAAAACACCCACTGCGTTAATGAGCGCATAGACCGGCCCAAGCGCGGCGGCGCGGTGGAAAACATTCTCCCAATCTGCGTTTTCGCGCACGTCGCAGGCAATAGTCTGTACGCGCGTCATGGTGCTCACTTTCTGCAGCGCAATTTCGTCGACGTCGGTTGCCACGACGATCGCACCTGACTGGCTCAGGCGATTAACAAGTTCTTGCCCAATGCCGCCCGCAGCGCCGCTGACGATAAAAACTTTTCCCGAAATTTCTTTCATATTGCTTTCTCCATCGACTGCTGGCTTTCGGTAAATCTGACTATTTCTGCTGCTATGCGTTCGTCACTCTCTATCGTTAAAAAATGCCCGGCAAGCGGCAGAATGCGCAGCGTGAACTCTGCATCGACGGACATGTGCATACCTTCAAACATTTCAGGTATGATGCAGCCATCGTTGCTGCCCGTCATGGTCAGCGTCGGCTGCCGAATTTTTGCAAAAGATAGTTCGCGACTGCGGTTGTAGCGTTCGAGGTCTGAGACTGCCGGCGTCAGCATGCCACGGTAATACGCCAGTGCGTTGTGCAGCAGCTGATCATCGCTGAGCAACTCTTTGACTGCCGCCAGCGCTTCATTGTCGGGCGAGATTTCAGGGGACCATTTCTGCCAGAGTTCTTCGATGAACCGCAGATCATCGCGGCGAATTCTGCGCTCTGGAATACCAAAGCGCATCTGGAAAAAAAGAATATACCAGCTCTGCAGGGCCTGCCGTGGATTTTTCCACAAGTTGCCCAAAAACGTACCCAGGTGGGGTACGCTGAGTGTAACCAGCGTATGAAATTTCTCTGGCGCAAAGTTAGCCGCGGCGTATGCCGTAATCGCGCCCCAATCATGACCGATGAGAAGCGCGTCTTTAAAGCCCGTAGCATCGACAAGCGCCGCTGCGTCGGCTGCTAGATCGGCAATCTGTATTGTCGCTGAACTGTCTTCGAGCAGCTCGGGCGGTGTGTTCATCTGCGAATAACCGCGCATGAAAGGCGCAATACAGGTGTAACCTTGCGCGGCAAGCCGGGGCATGAGGCGCGACCAGGTACGCGGCGTGTCGGGAAAACCATGCAAAAGCAGCGCGAGGCGTTTGCCTTCGCCGAGTTTCAGCGCGGGGTGTGAAAGTCCGTTGGCGTTTAGTGTGATTTGTTGCATCAATTTTGTCGCAATTGTTACCCGAAAAACCTGCGCGAAGAACTTATCTCTCGTGCTTCAAACAAGCGAATTGAGGCAAGGGCGGCCTGCTCTCGGTAATTACAGAGGCGCATGGGCTTCGGGAATCTAAATGAGTTAGCTTGCCTTATCAAGTGGGGCATTCAGTTTCATTTCGCATTGGCCTTCGAAAATAACCCCATCGTCAATCTCGAGTTTCGGCGAACGGATGTTGCCAATGAGAGTTGCACCCTGACGCAGTTCGACCTTTTCAGATGCCACGATGTTTCCGGTCACATGGCCAAACACCACGACGTGCGTCGCTTCGATATGCGCCTGCACTTTTGCCTGTGGCCCGATTTCGAGCGATTCTGTACCTTTTATTTCACCCTCGTATTTACCCTGGATTTTTAACGGGCGGGCGAATTGCAGAATACCTTTAAAGGTGCTGCCCGATGCAAATACTGTGGCTTCGCCGCGGCGTCGTGATTCTTTTGCTGCCATATTACTTCGTCTTCATCACGTAAACGCCGTCCCAGTCAGCAGGGGGTGGCTCTTCGATAAAGTGTTCGCAACGCTCGAGGTAGACATGTGACGGGCCGTCGTCTTTTTTGATAGCGAGCGCTTTTTTAAACATTTCGGCCGCCATTTTGAACTCACGCTTCTTGTATAGCGCGAGCCCGTCGTTGTAGGCGGCAAGAACCTGTTGCATTTGTTCAGAGAGCATGGGCGTTTGTAGAGATAAAAGGGGGGATGTAAACCTTAAAAAAAGCTGCGCGGCACGGCAAATTGGCTCATGCGGGGCCTTTATCCACAATTTCCTGAAGATTGACGGCGGGCCTGATGCCCTGAGTCTCGAGGTAGGCGAGAATGGCACAGTTAATCGCGTGAACGGTATCGTGGTAGTGAAAGAACGGTTCGACAAAATACTGAATGCGAACATAAAAACCGAAAGCGTCAAACCGCATGAAATGAACGTCTGCCTCTTGCGTGTGAGGGGTTGCCTCAATAATCGTCTTGAATTTTTCGATCGCCGCGTTGAGCGCTGCCGCCGGCGTTGTGTGCGAAAGCAGAATGCTGCCACGAAACATGCGCTTGCGCCCGCCTGCGCTGACGTTATTCACCTGCGTGTTGGCCAGTATCGAGTTCGGTACAATCAGCATTGAATTATACTTCGTGCGAATATGAGTTGAACGTATGCCCACGCGCTCGACGCGCCCCCAGGTACTGATCGGTTCTGGCAACAGCAGATAGTCACCTTCTTTAATTACCTTATCGATATAGAGCGAGATGCCGGCGAAAATGTGACCGGCAGCCTCACGCCCGGCCATTGCCAGCGCGAAACCGCCGACACTCAGGCCCGCAATAGCCGAATAAAGATTATAGCCGACTCGGTTCAGAATGAACAGAACACCGAGCATGTAGATCAGCAGTTTGCCGACGCGAATCAGCAACGGAAAAAGATGCGCAATCTCGGCTTCGTTTTCGCGCTCGCGCAGGCGTTCTTGCCAGCCGAGCATGAAATTATTGAATAGGCGTGATGAAAAAACCGTGATAAGCCAAATGACAGCAACGTTAAGACCCGAACCCACGCCTGTTACGACCGATTGAGGTACAGTCAGCACCGGCAGGCCGAGCTTGATAAATGTCAGAAACACGACCGAGTAGATATATTTGCGCAAAGTTTGCACGATGAGTTCGGTCACCGAAATGCGCTTCGATGCATCGTCGGGGCGGTGCCTGAGGCGCAGGCGCAGAATATAGACCAGAATGCGGCTGAACACGAATGAGGCGAGCACGATGCCTGCAAATAACAGCCACTGCATCAGCGAGTTGTCGAGCAGCATCGTGTTGCGCAGGTAAACGAAATGTTCGCTGCCCACCGGGAAATCATCGGCGCGCGCGAACCGGCCATGACCGAGCTTGGCGAGTTCAAAGAGTGCGCGGGCGATGCCCTGCGGGTTGCCGTCGATCACATCAACTTTGAGTTCGGGAAAAACCCTCGACTTTGCCTGTGGGTCATTCGCCAGCAGTTCATAGATTTTGCGGTCTTCATAAAACTCGAATTTGCCCATGCGCTTTTTGAAATCTTCAGCTCGCCCGGCATAGCGGCGCAGAAACATGCAGGCGACATAGCGGTGGTGACCGTCGAGAATATAATAGCGGTTCGTTTCAAAGGCGGTTAGAATTTTACCTTCGCAGGCCGAAAACCTGCTGTCGGGTGTCAGCGAGTCGATAATCTTCGGCGCGACGTTTCCCCAGAAAACCTCGAGCTGGGTCGGGGTTACCGTGTCGCCAGGTTGTAGCACCACATCTAGCCGCACGCGCGCCTTGTCGTCGCCTTCGCCCGTTTCGAGAATCTGGTCAACCGAGTGGATATATTCGAAGTCTTTCTTCTGCTGCTCTGGGTTGAGCTCGACCTTACCTTCGGTCAGCCATGCCAGCAGTGTGCGCTGCTGCTCTTTCGTGAATTGCGGCATGTCAGCGTGGTGGCGCGCCCAGGCGGGTGGGGTGAGTTCAATCAGCTTCAGCTTTGCAATCTTGCCGCTGTGCTGCTGACGGTCGAGCCGGGGCTCGAGGCAGGCGAAAAAGACCGTGGCGACGGCCGCAGCCGCCAGTACGTGAAAAATCCGCCGCATATTGCCTAAGCCAGTGAATGTGCACAAACTGTAAAAAGTTTAATGGAATTAATCCCGAGTTCAGTGGTTCAGGCAAGACGAGGGTTGTATACCCCCACATCTACAATGCCATACCGTTTGACCCATCGTCGCGACCCGCGCATTCGGCGTGAGTAACATGAATCTGCGCCACATTAAGGCTCTCGCTGCCCTTTCAGACGCTGATCTGGTTGTTGTCGCGCCATTTCTGCAAATGATCGATTTACCGTCAGGGGCGAGCGTTGTCGAATACGGCGACGTGTCAGAAGATATGTACTTTGTTGTGAAGGGTTCGGCGATCATGCGGCGCGGCGAATTGGTGTTGGGCAAACTTAAAGAGGGCGACCATTTCGGCGAGCTGTGGCTGATCGCTCACCGCCCGCGCGCCGCGACGATCATGGCAGATGCACCGCTCACCGTCGCAAGGCTCGGTCGCGAACGGTTCGATGAACTGCAGGCGCTGCGGCCGGCGATCGC
>JAKQXK010000456.1 GCA_029561505.1 Spirochaetota bacterium
CGTAAGCCTCGATGGCATTACGTTTTCGACGGTAGTGCAGCGCTTTTTGGTGAGAGGCATTCGCATAAGTCATGCGAAGTTTGTCGTCGATTCGCACAAGAAATGCGGTCAGGTAATCTTGCGTCTTGATTTGTTCGCTTAGCTGGCTGTTCACCTCTCTAAACACCCCGGCTGGTGACTCGCCGTGTCGAATCGCCGCGCCAAATGCGTCATTCGCCGCCATGGTAATCAGCGCAGCCGGCACTCCATGACCCGAAACGTCTGCCAGTAGCACAAATATCGCGTTTTCTTTCTTGTAAATATTGAGAAAATCGCCCGAAACTTTCTGCATGGGTTCGTACAGAATACCAAACTGCAGTGCATGCCAGGGCGCATGGCGGTGCGGAATCATTTCTTTCTGAATCTCGGCCGCGAAATCAAGCTCGGTCTGAATTTCTTTATCTTTCTGCTGCAATTCAGCGTTGGCTTCGCTTAAGTGCGCAGTGGCCTCACGAATCTGGTGTTCCAGGTCACGACGGTAATTCAGTACTTTCTGCGCTGCGTGGAAAAAACCCGAAGACAATGTCGCCAATTCTTGGTCAGAGGTCTGCGAATAAAAATCGGGATCATGACCCTCTTGCAGGCTCGTCGCTGCAAGCTGCAGTTCTTTAATCGATGCAAAGATGCTCGAAAAGAATAGCACAGTCAATACCATGAGCAACGCCAGCGAAAAGGCTGAAAACCCGATGATGTAGGCGTAACCACCCGTCGATTTCGCCATTTCGCTGCGCAGTAATGAGATGAGTATATAGTCGCTGAGCGCGATCACGAGCAGAATGCTGGCGAACTTGATCTTAAGAGAAATGGAATACTCGTTGGGCGGTTCGTGGCCCATGAAGAACAGCTGCCGCTTAACCAACGAACGGTACTTGCCCATATGCAAGTCGGCCGTGACATAAACAAAGAGCACATGAATCGGAAGGGTGACCAGTGCCGTCTGTAGGTACAGATCACCGTGGCCCGTGTGCACGAAAAAATATTCGGCGACGAGCACCGTACCGATAACGACGCCGACATGAAAGGGGCCATAAAGCGCGCGGTTCTTGCCGAAATCAGTCAGATAGTTCAGCAGCCTCTGGTAATCGTGCACATCGCGGTCGATCTTTAAGCGCCCGTCTTCGAACATGCTGTTGACGAAACGCACACGGGGGATAAACGTACGAATGCCGAGACGGTGAAACCCATCGTTCAGGTAGACCTCGATGAAAACAATGATCACGAGCCCGAGCAGAAGCGATTGCGTAATCGTGACATTCAGTTCGGGCAAATGGCCGCGCGCAAAACCATAAGCAAAACCTGCTGCGGCAATAACACTGGTGAACACTACATGTAATAGCGGCGAAGCGTAAAAACCCACAACCCAGGTCGCAAACCGGGTGAGCGACCGGTAGGCCTGCAATAATGGAGCAATCATCGCTGCCTCAGCATGCTCAGAAGTTCATTGATGCGCGCTTCGATATCAGCCGCCGCGAGGCCTCTGTATTTTTCGGGCACCATATCTTGATGTGTGCACTCACGCACGGCGACGAGCGTCTGCAGCTCAATCGCCAATGGATATTCAGGGCTGCGGAAGTTTGTGATGGTTTCTTTGACGATCTCTGCACTCAGTTCAGTCTTATGCTTTACGCTTGCCGAGAGCGCGGCGCGTGTCATCATCGCTTCGATGTCGGCGCCCGAATATGACCGCTTTTTATCGAGAAGCGGATGTAGTTCTTCAAGCGGCGACGCGATCTTGAGCCGCTTGCAGACACTCGTGTATAGCGCGTCTACCTCAGCGCCGCTTTGCGGGTGAAACAGCGCAAGGTGCTCTTCAGCCCGGCCCTGGCGTTTCATATCGACAGGTAAGAGATCGGGGCGAGATGTCATTAAAAACCAGATAATTTTGCCGCGGTAACTCGTGTCGCTCATCAGCGCCGCCAGCGAAGCAAACACCCGCATGGACACACCGCTGTCACCCTGCGCATCGCGATTGCCGAGAAACGCATCGGCCTCGTCGATCATGACGGCAACTGGGTAGATGGATTTCAAAATGTTAAAAATCTTTTCAAGATTCGCTTCGGTCTCGCCCTGCCATTGCGAGCGAAAATTCAGAAACTTCACAACCGGCAGCGCCGCATCGTGCGCAAAACATTCGGTGATAAAGGTCTTTCCCGTACCCACCGGGCCGCAAATCAAGAAACCCATTGGCAGATACTGCGTTTTGCCGAGCTTGATCGCTTCAGCTGTCAGCGAAAGAATTTCTTTTACCTTTTCATGCCCCGCCACAACCGAAAGCGGGTGCTTCGGTTCGACAATCTCAAGCAGCCCCCTGCACTCGGCGCTGATCAGCTCTTTTTTGATTGCGCGCAGTTGAATTTCGTCAGTCTGCTTCTTGCTTAGAATCTCGAGCACCTGGCGGTTGGTGAGGCCAGCGGTCAGTTCTGCTAGCTTCTCGTTGTCGCCCTGGGCTCCGTCGAAGGGCGCGGCAGAAATCGTCTGCAGCCTTTCTTCTTTACCAGGCCTCGCAATAGTCACATGTTCAATAAACGCATTCTTTGCAATAAAACTCTCAAGCCGCGCTACCTCGGGCGCGATCAGCACGAAACGGATTTTGTTTCGTCTGAAATCCAAATTCTGTGCCCACTTATCGAGTGCAATAACCAGGTAGCGCAGTTCGTTATTGTTATTTAAGCCCGTCGGAATAATCTGGTCGAGGTAATGGATAATCACGCAGAACGACTTCTTGTCGATCAGGTGCAGCCGCGCAAAATTGTCGAGAATCGAAAACGCCTGCACCGGGTCTTTCGGCGGGTTCTGCGCATAGCTCGTCTTGTGGTATGCATCGTAGCCACTCAGCGCACGCAGATAGTTCTCGCGCTGCTTCGCATCGGCGAACTGAATGCCGCCCTGCGGATCGTACTCTGCCACGGTATCGTAGCCAGAAAAAACCTGACTACGCAACAGTTCTGTCAGCGTACCGAATTTGCCGTCAAAGGCATACACATCGCGCACATTTCCCGTGAGCATGACGGCCGACGTATCACCTGATTCAACCAGCCCCCGCACGCTTTCGAGAAACATGACACAACAGTCAGGAAACGTGCGGTGGGGTGGAAAGTGGAAAAGGCGGCCATGCCGGTCACCTCGACTCGCTTCGACTGCGCTCAGCGCAGGACGCTCGGTCACCTCGACTGCGCTCGGTGACCTTTCGATTCGCACAGGGCATAATGACGCGGTCGTCGAGC
>JAKQXK010000466.1 GCA_029561505.1 Spirochaetota bacterium
AATTGTCCAGATGGTGCGAAACGCAGGTGGCAGCTCGACGGTGAAGAACAGCATACACCAGGCGAGCAAAAGCAGCACCGCTGCATCGAGCATACGCTCTGTGAGCGCGGTTGCAAGCACGAGTGTCTTGCGAATGTTCGCGCTCAGGGCCAGAACGACCGAGCGAATCACCTCGCCCGCCCGGGCCGGCAGAATATTGTTGGCCAGATAACCGATCGCATTTGCCCAGTAGGTATTGCTGAACGCAAAATCGTGCTCGCGTCGAATGACCTGGTGCCAACGCCAGGCGCGCAGCGAAATCGCGGCGATCGAGAGTGCTGCCGCAAGCGCTACAGGCAGAAACTGCATCGAGGCCAGTTCAGCGCGAATTGCTTCAAACTGCAGGTTGCGCGCCGCGAAATAGAGGCACACACCAGAAATAGCAAATGCGATGATAATCTTGATGGCGCTGAAAATTTGTTTTCGCATTCAGGGTACGGGTGCGCGTCTACCGTGCGCGGGGCGCCTGGTCGATCACATTCAACCGAAACTTCAGATATTTTGATTCTGTGCGACAACCGTTTTTGCCACACTTCCCGAGGCAGCAAAGCCTAAGCGAAAGTGCTTCTTTAGGGCACGCCGATTTGCGGCTCGTGCCTGCGTATTTTTGCTGACAGGGCAGCCACGTGTGGGGGGTATATCCTCATTTTACCGGGCGCGACGGCGAATCGTGCGCAAAGGAGTTACGATGGCATACCGCAGACTTATCGGCGCGAGCGCGAGCGAAGACCGCCTCGAAAAACTGATTGAAGACCGGCTGAAAGCAGGCGCTGACAAAGAGCACATCGACAAACGCATCTGGGACCTGTTCGGCGAAACCTGGGCAATCATGTTTACCGACCTCTCGGGTTTTTCGCGCAACGTCGCGAAATTTGGAATAATCCATTTTTTGCAGACGATCTATGAATCTGAAAGATTGCTGATTCCGCTGATTGAAGACAACGATGGCATTCTGCTCAAGGCAGAAGGTGACAGTCTGCTTGTGATCTTTCGCAACCCCGAGAAGGCAGTGCAGGCGGCAGTAGCGATGCAGCGACAACTCTTGCAATATAATAAAGATAAGAGCGACGAAGAACAGGTGCTGCTATGCGTAGGTTTGGGTTACGGCCCGGTGCTGCGCATTGGTGACGTCGATGTGTTTGGGCATGAAGTGAATTCAGCAAGTAAGCTGGGTGAAGACACTGCGAAGGCTTATGAGATTCTGGTGACACCTGCCATGCACGAGGTTTTTAAAAATCGTGCAGATATCAAACTCAGCGAAGTCGATGGCCACTACAGCCTCGGCTGGCGCGAGTAGATTTAGCTTAAGAGCGCGCCGCAGCGTCAAGATCGGCCACGGTCACCGCAGCCCCGGCCTCGGCAAGCCGCGAAGAGATGGCGAAGCCTATCCCCCGTGCGCCACCGGTGACGATGGCTGACTTACCTTTGAGACTCAGAAGCGCGGTAACCGGAATCATTATGCGCCGGCCTTGACTAACTTGAAAGTGACGCGGCGGTTCTTTTCGCGTGAAAGGCTCTCGTCGCGTTCAGCCGAACCTGCACCGCGGTATGTCATTTTCTCTTTTGGCACGCCGTTTTTCACGAAATAGTTGTACACGTCTTTCGCGCGCTGGCGTGACAGGCCGCCTTTGCCGTCGTCTTTGCGTTTGTCTTTGTCAGGGTGCTGGTTGTGGTGGCCGGTGATTTCAAGCACATAACCTTCTGGCATTTCGGCAATAACTTCTTTCACGGTTGAAAGCGAACCTTTTGCCGACGAGCCGGCACCCTTTGAGTCAAAAGCAGGTAGACCGACGACTGCGGCTTTCGAAAGTTTCTCGTTCGCTGCGTCGACCGAACCGCCCATGTCAACCGAACGGGTGTTTGCTGCGGGCGCTGCTTCGGGCGCTGGCGGCGGGGTAACTTCGGCTTTTTTCTCCGTAGAGCTGCAGGCCGCGAGGGCCATAACAAGCGCGCCGAATAGCGCTGTGGTGAAGTGTTTTTTCATTTTGATATCCTCAGAAATCGCGTACAAATTTGGCATAGCCTTAGGCCATGCGCCAACGCGTTACCGGCAAGACACGCGTTTGCGAAGCCGTGCGTCAAGAGAAAACAGGTGAATCCAAAACCTACTTGACGGGCTGATTTTAGCGGCGCGCCTGAGACATGCTTCGATACGCCGCGGATTGGCGAACCCTGTTTTTTGTAGCAATTTACTGCAGCCTGGTGTTCACGATTTTTTACCTTTGGGAAACCCTCGTCATGTGGCAGCTCATTCTGCTGTTCATCGCGATGTGCAACATGTCGTTCTTTTCGGCAGTCATGGTTCACAATACCATACACTGCCCGATCTTTAAGCAACGCTGGTTAAATAAACTCTTCCAGTACGTGCTGTCTTTTTGTTACGGGCACGCCGTTAGCGCATTTGTGCCCGGCCATAATTTCAGCCACCACAAGTATACTCAGGGTGAGAAAGATGTTATGCGCACGACGAAGATGCGCTTCAAATGGAATCTGCTGAACCAATTATTTTTCTTTCACCGCATGGTCTTCGATATCACGCGTGATGAGAAGGCGTTCGCCCAATCGATGCGCAAGGTGAAGCCTGCCTGGTTTCGCCAGTACATTTTCGAACTGTTGTTCTTCTTCGCCTCGCAGGCAGTGCTCGCCTACATCAACTGGAAGGCTTTTTTGATCATGGTTTTTCTGCCGCACCACTATGGCGTCTGGGGTATTGTCAGCGTCAACTTCTGGCAGCACGACGGTTGCGACCCAAACCACCGCTACAACCACTCACGCAACTTCACTGGCAAGGTGTTGAACTTCTTCGCCTTCAACAACGGCTTTCATGCTATGCACCACAACCGCCCGGGCCTGCACTGGAGCCTGCTGCCTGCATGGCACCAGAAATATATCGCCCCGAATATCCATCCGGCGCTTGAGCAGAAGAACCTTATGGGATACCTGTGGCGCACCTGCGTGTACCCCGGTAAACGCGTCACATACGACGGCAAGCCGGTGGTTCTGCCGCCGGCGACCAAAGATGCTGACTGGATAACCGAACTCAAGATAAACGCTCACAAGTTCGAACTTGGGGCAGAGACCTGATGGCCACTGCCGCCGCGAATAACCAGAAAAAGATTTCTTATCGTGCGAAAGAGGTCACGAAGTGCCCTGTTTGTGCGACAACCCACTTTAAAGAAGAATTGCTCTCGGGCAGCGGGCGCCTCATTGCCGGCAAGCTGACTCAAGAGCTGCAGC
>JAKQXK010000489.1 GCA_029561505.1 Spirochaetota bacterium
GCGCTGAGCGCCCATGGCGAGCAGCGCAACGAGACCTTTGGCCGCATCCGGCTGCTCCAGGCGCAGCTGGCCTACCGCCAGCGGCAGCGCCCGCAGGCGCGAACCTATGTCACCCAGGCCATCGAGATCTTCGAGCACCTGAAGGTCCAGCACGGTGAGCTCGAAGCCGCGCGCAGCGATTATCAGGTGGCGCTCGAAATCAAACCCGACGAAGCTTCGCTCTATATCAATCTCGCCGCTATGGAACTGAGGCTGTTTGAAACGAAGCTCGACATTCAGCTGATGGCTGCGGCCGAAAAAAATCTGAAACAGGCAGAGCGCCTCAGGTCAAAAAGCCCGGCGCTCTATTTCAACCGGGCGCGCCTATTTGAGCTCTATAACTTTCCTGCGCGGGCGCGCACGGCATACCGCGAAGCGATGCGCTATTATCCCGAAACCAGCGTCGAATACCAGACCTGCCAGACGCGTGTGCAGAGACTCAGCATGCAACTGAAGTGACGAGATTCGGCTCACCGAAAAAGTCGCAAAGAACCGCAAGCCTCGGAAATCACCAGCGGTGATTTCCTGCTAAAGCGGCCGAAACGGCCTGCTTGCAGTTCTTTTTCGGCCGTTGGCCGAATGCGCGCCTTTTTAGGTGATCCCTGCTAGGGTACTATATTTCCTGCGGATTTGAGATCAGACCGGTTCAGCACTTCGATCTTGCGGTCGGCCCCGTTGACGTAGATCGTGTCTTCATGAAATGAGAAGAACGTGTCTTCGTGAAGCGCAACCTCTGAACGTTGCAGTAGTTTCAGCTCTTTGTCAAATTTGCCGAGATAGAATGTGCCGTTCTTGTTCAAAATGGCATAAATTTCGTTCTCGCGTACTTCAACAAAACCACGCCAGAAAATTTCATCTGAGCCGTATTGTTTATCGACCAGTGTCTCGCCATCGAGCTTGACGAGGTAGTGTGAAACTGTCGTCGCCGATTTTTTCTCGCCGATCACGACCACGTCTTTGTCGACCACATCGTATTTTTTACCGACGATGCCGGCGAAAGGCGACTTCACCTTTACCTTGCGCGCTTTTGGGTCTATGATGTAAAAGTCGTTACGGTATTTGCCGTCTGTCGAATAGTCGCGCACGCGCAGGTAATACATTTTTCCGCCGAAGACCCCGTCTTCTTTGCGGTTGTTCTTTTGCGCCTCTTCGCGTTTTTTCAGATCTTGTTCTTTGGCGTCGAGCCGGGCTTCTTTCTGTGCGGGTGATTCGCTCTTGCGCGTTGCATTTGCGGCTTTGTCATCTTGCACGGCTTTTTTGTTCTCCGCGACCTCATTTTTCTTCTCTTCGACTTTTTTCTCTTCTTTCGCCGTTTTATCTTCGTCTTTTTTCAGGTTGTCTTTTTCTTTGGCAAGTTCGTCTTCTTTTTTCTTCAGCTCTTCATCTTTTTTTGCCTTATCTTTAGGGTCAGGATTTTCGGCGTTTTTCTTTTTTTCTTCGTTCAGGCGATCTTCTTTTTTGCTCAGGTCATCGCGGCGTTTTGTCAGTTCTTCTTTTTTCTTATCCAGACGTTCTTCTTTCTTTTTCACTTCTTTATCTTGTAGTTTGGTGATATTTTCGCGGTCTTTGACGCCTTTGTCTTTCTCGTCTTTGCGCACCTTGTCCATCACGTCTTTTTCACCGATTTTGCCGGCATCGGGTTTTTCATCGTCAGAGAGTGGAATCACGATACGTGATTTACCCGGCCAGCCTTTGTAGCTGAGGTCAAGACCAGCGTTTGCGGCTGTCAGGTGCTTTAGCACTGCGCCCTTATAATGTTCTTTGAAATATCCCAGATTCTTGCGGTAAAAACCGTTATAGTACGTCACAAACACCGCAAGTGATCTTGCGTCTTCGGCGCTGTAAGAATAACGCTGTTGCAGGTAGGCCGCGATAATGCGGCGCACGTTTTTGATATGGTCTACACGAGCGTCTTTGCCAATGATAATGATGTCGGCGTCGAATTTATCTTCACCCTTGCCCGTAGCGTGAATAACAGAATAACTGCCAAATTTTCCTGTAGACGCGAGCGATCTGCCGATTCCCGTGATTGCCGAAACCGAATCGCCGCCAGCCTGCTGCGGATTATTAATGAACTTAACACCCGATTTGGTCTTAACCTCATCTTCGTCTACAGAAAGGGCAAGAATGGGTGCAGCAGAAAGCAGCGCTGCCCACAGAACGTTACGCATCATAGCGCAAAGTTCGAAAAGCGACGAAATTTACAAGTCAAATTGCAGAGACCAATAGGTCCCTCGAGAGCGACGCGTTAATCTCCCGTGATATCGGCAACCTGCAGCGCAAAACGGTAGCTCTCCGCTTTGCCCCCTTTCGCAATATTCAGCACCACCAGCGCCGTCTTACCTGAGTGTGCCTTCTTTATTTCTTCGATGTCTCCCGCTTCGGCGAAGAAGCCGCCGCCGTCGAACCCGGGCGAAAGCTGGCCGGCGATGCCGCCTGAGTTATCGCCCTTCTGTTGCCCGGGACGAATCCAGCTGTCGATGCCGACTTGCGGTGGCACCTTGGCCCAAACAGTCGCACATCGTCAATGGGCCGATGCCTTTGTGGTTCCAGACACTCTAAAAGTCGCTAAATGATTTCCTTTACCCGGGATGAGTGATTTGGCAAATTGCTGATGTAATGAATGCAATTCGTCTATCGGGTTTCGCTGGTTGCCTATTTGTCGGCTGCGTATTTTGCGCTTGCACCAGCAGTACGCAGGTTCGCAGCTTACGAGATCTATATGCTCCCCATGTAGGGTCGCTGCAGCAAGACCAGAAAGGCGAGCAGCTACCTGTCGACGACAAAAGCGCTCTCGTGTTTTTTATGCGTTCGTCATCACTATTTTCGCCAAACTACTCTTTTTTCGTGGATAACACGAATCCGGCCAATGAGCTCGGCTATTGCAATAGTGGTGAGTATCTTTATTTCTATCTGAAACCCGGC
>JAKQXK010000531.1 GCA_029561505.1 Spirochaetota bacterium
GCGCTGAACCTTTACCCCTGCCCGACCGCGCGGGCAGTTACACCGGTCACAAACTTCGGGTACAAACCTTGTGTTTAATCAGTCCGCAAATATCACGCTCGTCAGTTTTCAGCTCTTGCTGGGACTGCAATACGCGCTCAACCGGTATTTGCATATCATCGGCGAATTGGGCTATAGCTATCGGGAAACGCGTACACCCTTTTACGTTGACAAAGCTGGTAATCTTTTCAGCGGCAATATTGGCCTTGTCTTTTACCTGAACTGATCAGGCAGTTGCTTCTGGCGAATTGGGTCGGGCCACCGATTAATGTGAGTACGAGGGCGTATCGCCTGGGCAGTGAATGCATTTCGCCTTGTCGCCGCGTCTCGACTGCTGGCTTTATCACCCATGGCACTCACCCTTAATGACATTGAACAGCAACTCGGCCCGCATGCAGGCCTCTTGATTCACAAGTGCGAAACTATACATAAAGAAGCTTTGCACCTGCCGACCGGCGACGTCGTCGATACCATCTATTCCCAGTCGAATCGCAACAACAACGTGCTCAGATCAATACAATCAATAGTCAGCCATGGCCGTCTCGCGAACACAGGTTATGTCTCGATTCTGCCCGTTGACCAGGGTATTGAGCACTCCGCCGGCGCTTCGTTCGCCCCAAACCCGATCTATTTTGACCCCGAAAACATCGTCAAGCTTGCGATCGAAGGCGGTTGTAATGCTGTTGCATCGACCTATGGTGTACTCGCTTCGGTTTCGCGTAAATACGCGCACAAGATTCCGTTTATCGTGAAGATCAACCACAACGAATTCTTGTCTTACCCCAATAAGTTTGACCAGATCATGTTTGGTTCGGTTGAAGAAGCCGCCGCGATGGGTGCGGTTGCGGTCGGCGCGACGATCTATTTCGGCAGCGACGAGTCGGCGCGCCAGATCGTTGAAGTTGCGCAGGCGTTCGAGCGCGCGCATGAACTTGGGTTAGCAACCATTCTGTGGTGCTACCTGCGCAACGGCGAGTTCAAAAAAGACGGTGTGGATTACCATACGTCGGCAGACCTTTCAAGCCAGGCAAACCACCTCGGTGTTACCATACAGGCTGACATCATTAAGCAAAAGCTGCCAACCAACAACGGTGGTTATAACGCTCTGAAATTCGGCAAAACGCACGCAAAGGTTTATTCAGACCTGACGAGTGATAACCCAATCGACCTGACCCGCTACCAGGTGGCAAACTGCTACATGGGCCGCATGGGCCTTATTAACTCGGGCGGTGAATCGAAAGGTGCAACCGACATGGCCGAGGCGATTACGACAGCGGTGATCAACAAGCGCGCCGGCGGTATGGGGCTCATTTCAGGTCGCAAGGCGTTTCAGAAGCCGATGAAAGAAGGTGTGGCACTCTTGAATGCGATTCAAGATGTTTATCTCTGCAAAGACGTGACTGTCGCGTGATGAATGGGCGCTGCCCATTCACACGCATTAATGCCTTTCCCACATTAACGATGATCTGAGTTCATGCGCCGTCTGGCGAATGCGGCGAGCCAGAATGCGGGCGAGATTGCGCATCGTGATGTAACCCATGTGGTTATCTTGCTCAAAAATTTCGTAGATTGCCGCGCTGGGTATTTTGAATACAACCGTCTTCTGAATGGCAATTGCCGTCGCCGAACGCGGCTGGCCGTCAATAAACGCGAATTCGCCGAAGAGTTTGCCTGGCAAAATCGTGTGTATCGTGGCGCTGTCGGTTTTGCCGAGCTGGCCGACAATCTGCACCCGGCCCTCAGTCAGAATATACAGATCAGATTCTGTGCTCTGTTCGTGAAAGATTTCCTGATTTTCGTCAAATTCAACCCTGACGGCCTTTGAACCGATCAGCGCGAGTTCGGGCTGGGTCAAACCTTTGAAAAGTTCGAATTCGGCGAGTAGTTTCTGAATATCCATTTCTTAATCCTGATTTTCCAATATTGTCTTACTGATTTGGTGCACGTCGCTGGCAGCGACTCTTAGGCCGTCGAGCACGTCGACGAACGTATTCATTGCCGCGCCGTCTTGTTCGGCGGCAGCGAGCAGGCTTTCGAGGTTCTGGCTCTGCACCTTTTTTGACATGAACTTCAGTTTCTTGTAAAGCAGGCCCGATTCTTCAGCCAGCGGAATATTTTTTGTCTCGAAAGCCTGTAGGTTTTTTTCGAGCAATTCGGCAATTTTACTGAGTAAGAAATCCAGATCTTTTTTTTGGTTTTCGCTGAAGCTGCCATACTTATCAGCCGCGCCTTTCATCACGGGCAATACCTCGACCTGCAGAGAGTTGGCGAGCTGGCGCAGGTCTTCAGCGAGGTGCAGGTAATACGTCGCTTCGCGCGATTCACTGCTCGTCAGAGTCAGCTTCGCCAGTTCGCGCAGATAAAGTTTCACTGCGTCTGAAAGCAGCGCAACCTGACGGTTTGTGGTCTCGACATGCGTTTCTGCCACAACGGTATTCTGCGGGTGCCAGATATTCACCATATCTTTAAACGCATCGAGCACGATTTGGCCCGCCCGCATCAGCTCACGGCGCGTCTGTTCGAGGGAGAGGCTCGATGATTTGATGTCTCCCGGTTGAATAAATTGCGGTTTGAATGCAGCCGGTGCCGTTTCAGTATCTTTGATCAGATAACGCACTGTCTTTTCCATTAAACCAACGAACGGCAAGAAGATGATCGTATTAATACCGTTGAAGAACATGTGTGAGTTCGCGATAGCGCGGGAAATATTGCCCGGTTCCATCTTGTCTGACAGGTATTTCATCAGATCGGTGAATTGACCGATGAAGGGCATGAAAACCAGAACGCCAACAGTATTGAAGATGAAATGGATCAGCGCGACGCGCTTACCGTCGCGGTTGGCATTCATGCTGCCAATGACAGCGGTTACTGTCGTGCCAATATTTGCACCGAAGGCGATGACGATTGCAGCCTTAAGGGTCAAAATTCCCTGCGTCGCGAGCGCGATCGAAATACCGATGGCGGCACCACTGCTATGAATCAGTCCGGTGAAAACCGTAGCGACGAGAAGCCCTAGAAACGGGTTCTCGCCGAACGATGCCAGCAGGTTCGTGAAGGCCGGCACCGAGCGCATCGGGCTCATCGCCTCGCTCATGAGGCCCATGCCGAAGAAAATTAAACCGAAACCGAAAATGATTTCTCCGCCGAATTTCAGAGCCTGAGATTTACCGCCGAAGATTACAGACACAAAAAAACCCAGCGCAATCAAGAGCGGCGCATATTCGTTGATGTTGAAAGCAATCAATTGCACAGTCACCGTTGTACCAATATTACACCCGAAGATGACACCAATTGCCTGCCTTAAGGTCATCAGGGTCGAGCTCACGAAGCCAATAACCATGACCGTCGTTGCAGTCGAGCTCTGTATCGCGGCCGTTGTGACCGTACCGACAAGCACACCCATAACCGGTGTGTTGGTCAACTTGCCTAAAATGACGCGCATCTTATCGCCCGCGGCTTTCTGCAAACCTTCAGAGCTGATATCCATGCCGAACAGAAAGATCGCCATACCCCCGAAGAGACCCAGCACGAGAAAAAAGAGCCAACCGCCGCGCAGCGCTTTCACTTTGATCTCTACCGGGGCCACGTCAAATTTGGCATTATAAAAAGCTTCGACGATATAGTCTCCAGGCTGGTCGCCAATGCGCAGGCTAGTGCGTGCGAAACCGTCTTTGTCGGTAAGCGCCTCGAGTGGATCGAGTTTTGCGTTGGGGCCTGCTGAGTGCGCGAGGTGAAAACGCACGAGCTCGTTTGCTGCCGCCTGACCGTTTTTTATGACGCGAATG
>JAKQXK010000538.1 GCA_029561505.1 Spirochaetota bacterium
CAGTATTACCTGCAAGAACAGATAAAGGCGATTCGCGACGAAATGGGTGAAACCGAGCCCGACGAATTCGAGACCCTGCGCAAGCGTGCGAAAGCTAAAACCTGGCCCGATGATATCAGGCAGAAAGCTGAGTCTGAAATTCGTAAGCTCGAAAAAATGCCGCCGATGTCTGCAGAATCGGGTGTAATTCGAAATTATCTCGACTGGCTGCTCGATCTGCCTTTCAGCGAATCGACGACTGATAACGCTGAAATTGCGCAGGCTGAAAAAATTCTCGAAGAGAGCCACTATGGCCTCGAGAAAATCAAAGACCGCATTCTTGAATTTATCGCAGTGCGCCAGCTTTCATCTGAACCGCGTGGGCCGATTCTCTGCCTCTCGGGGCCCCCGGGTGTCGGTAAAACGAGTCTTGCGCGGTCGCTCGCTGACAGTCTCGGGCGTAAATTTGTGCGCATAGCGCTTGGCGGCGTGCGTGACGAGGCCGAGATTCGCGGTCACCGCAGAACCTACATTGGTTCAATGCCCGGGCGCATTATCGCCGCACTCAAAAAAGCCAAGGTCAACAACCCGGTAATTCTGCTCGATGAAATCGACAAGATCTCATCTGACTTTCGTGGCAACCCGGCGGCAGCGCTGCTCGAGGTGCTCGACCCTGAGCAGAACAAAGAGTTCACAGACCATTATCTTGATATTCCATTCGACTTGTCGAAGGCGCTGTTTGTCGCAACCGCTAATGTTACGCATTCGATACCCGAGCCTCTGTTAGATCGTCTCGAAATTATTCAGCTCTCGGGTTATACCGAAATGGAAAAGATTCAGATCGCGAACAAATATCTGATACCGCGCCAGATCGAAGAGAACGGCATTAAGGGTGTTGAGCTCGAATACACGAACAAATCGCTCGCATATATTATTCGCCACTACACGAAAGAAGCCGGCGTGCGCCAGTTCGAGCGCGAACTCGCGCAGATCGGCCGCAAGATTGCGCGCGAAGTTGTTGAAAAGAAAACCGATTCGACGACTTTTCCGCTCAGCAAAGAAAAAATTATTCAGTATCTCGGCCCGGCAAAATATCTTTATACGCGTAAAGAATCAGAAAACCCTGTGGGCAAGGTCAGCGGCCTCGCCTGGACTTCAGCAGGCGGAGACATTCTCAATATCGAGGTCGCGTTCGCGCATGGTAAGGGCAACCTGAGCCTGACAGGCAATCTCGGCGATGTGATGAAAGAATCGGCCAGCACCGCGCTTGGCTTCGTGCGCTCGCAGGCGCATTTTCTGGGCCTCAGCCCCGACTTTTTCGAGAAGAATGACATTTTTATTCACGTGCCCGAAGGCGCTATACCCAAAGACGGCCCGTCTGCAGGTATTACTCTCGTGACTGCGATCATTTCAGCGCTGACGCAGCGCGGAGTTCTGAGCCACATCGCTATGACCGGTGAGGTGACTCTGCGCGGTAACGTGCTGCCTATCGGCGGCCTCAAAGAAAAGGTGCTCGCTGCGTTTCGCGGCGGCATCACCCACGTGATTTGCCCGAAAGATAACCAAAAAGATTTTGAAGAGATTCCCGCGAGCATTCGGCAGCAGATGCAGTTCTCATTTGTATCTCACGTGCGCGAGGTGATTGTGCTCGCTCTCGTTCAGGGCAGCAGCATCTTTCAGGAAAAATCTGGTCTTGCATTCTACGCAACGCACCTGACCGGCTCAGCCCCAGCGCCGATCGCCACCGGCCCATCGACAACTCAACCCATGTAGGCCGGCGTGAGCGCCGGCGCGTCGTGGCAGCTGCAAAATCTGCCATTGCTTGACCCGCTGAACCACAGACCGAAGCCACCCCGATGACACCATGGCAGGCCGCGATTCTCGGCATCATTGAAGGCCTCACCGAGTTTTTACCCGTCTCATCTACCGGGCACATGATTCTCGCGAGCTCGCTGATGCAGATCAAGAGCGATTTCGTGAAGACCTTTGAGATCGCGATTCAGCTCGGTGCCATCGCAGCAGTGTTCGCGCTTTATGTGCGCCGGTTTCTGAAAGAACCTCGGCTCTACTTTATTCTCGCCATTGCGTTTGTTCCGACCGGCATTGCAGGCCTCGCTGTTTACAAATATATCAAGGCATTACTTTTTAATCCGGTTTCGGTTTCAATCGCGCTGATCGTGGGTGGCATTGTGCTGCTGTTCTTCGACCGCCTTATCGAAGCACGCCATACCGCACACCAGGCTCAAGACCAAGGGGTGACCCAACCCACCGCAGGCGATCTGCACATCACCCCAAAGACGGCGTTCGTTATCGGCCTCTTTCAAACGCTCTCGCTCGTGCCGGGGGTGTCACGCGCAGCCGCAACCATCGGCGGCGGCCTCGTCATGGGGCTTAACCGCGTGCGCGCCGTTGAGTTCTCGTTTCTGCTCGCGGTGCCGACGATGGTCGTTGCGACGGCATACGATCTCTATAAACAGCGCGAAACCCTCAACGCCGCGCACGTCGACCTGTTGGCGATCGGGGCAGTCGTTGCGTTTGCTTTTGCCCTGTTGGCAGTGCGCTTTTTTGTCGGATTTATATCGAAACGCGGCTTTTTCGTATTTGGCGTTTACCGCATCATTGCGGGCGTTATCTTTCTGACTTACTTTTGGGGGCGGGGGTTCTAGCCCGTTCAGAGCGGCTCGGACGGGTCGATAGTCCCTCGTGGCGTAATCGTGACACTCTGATTGTTAAAATCTGAAGCGTTATTATCTGTATCTGTTGCGTGACCTGTGCCACCAGCGGGTTTTCGTTCTATGCTGTTGTCGTTTGTTGCAAGATTGGTGCAGCTGGCATTGCCGCCTTCACACCCGCCACCGGGGTTTGCATCGGTGATTGTACCCCAACCGACAAGATCGAGTACATTATTGAGGTTCGTCGACAGGCTAATATAAATCATGTTGTTGCCCGCCATTGCAGCTGTGAATGTCGCATCCCGTTTCGCATACCAGGTTTCTCCCGTCGAAGCAGTGGACACGGCCAGGTAGAAGCCCCTCGCGGGAATATTGCAGTTAACAGAAGTGAGGGTGACTGCTGAATCTGTACCCGTCGCAGTCCGGCGTCGCAGTTTTAAGATTGAAGAGCCCGAGGCAATTGTGCAGAGATTCAAGGATTGTGCCGTGGGGTTATAAAATTCTACAAA
>JAKQXK010000548.1 GCA_029561505.1 Spirochaetota bacterium
ATCGATTCGACAATCTCGACCATGCGCGCCATGTCGGGCTGCTGCTTCAAGAGTTCAATCGGCACGCGCACGAAAACGCCTGTCGCCTCGCAGTAAACCGTAGAGTCTTTGTAGATGCGCGCCGTCACCATCGCGCGCCGCGTTTCGAGCCGGTCGATCTTCGCCTCGCAGAGGTAATGTCCCGCGAGAGGCACCGACCGCCGGTACCTGACCGATAGGTTCGCCGCGAGCACCGGCAGGCCATTGTACCAGCAGGCGCTGCCCATCGTCTCGTCGAGAATGCTTGCGAGAAATCCGCCGTGTGCGTGCGCTTTGGGGCCTTCGGCCCCGGGGCGGGGAGTAAATTCAGTCACGAACGATTTGTCGTCACGCAAATACATCCGCACTTCTGAGAGTGTCTTGTTCGACAGAAAGGTCGAACTCCAGTGCGTGGGGATTGCGACCGTTTCTGGTGTCGGCCCGGCAGTTTGCATCGGTCACGCTAGCGATTGCTACAGAGCCGTAAACCGAGCTGAAGCACGTTGACGGCCTGACGCAAAGGCTCTTTTTACTGAACGAAACATGGCGACGCTGATCATCAGACCGATCGAATCACTCGACGCTCCCGAGCTTGAGCTCTATCGCACGCTGCGCCAGGTCGAAGAGCACGAGCGCGCGGGGGTTCTCGTCGCGACAAATGCGAAAGTTGTGCAGCGGCTCATCGCGAGTAGGTTTTCGGTTCTGTCGGCATTGTTAGCACCGGAATGGCTCGAAAAACTTGAAGCACCGCTGCGTGCCCGCGGTGAAAAAGAGATCGTCGTCTATGTCGGTGAGAAATCGCTGCTCGAAAAGATTACGGGCTATCACGTGCACCAGGGCGCGCTCGCGGTGGGCAAGATTCCATCGCAACCCACTCTTGATGAGTTGCTTGAACAGTCGCCGCGTCCTTTGCTCATTGCCGCCGTCGAAGAGATCGCGAGCGCTGAAAATCTCGGCGCGATAGTACGGGCCTGTGCGGCGTTCGGAGCGCATTTCTTGATTGTTGGCGAAACCTGCGTGAGCCCGTTTCAACGTCGCGCGGTTTCAGGTTCTATGGGCAGCATCTTTGAGCAGCCAGTGGTGCGCAGCGAAAATCTGGTGGCGACACTCGCCCGCCTGCGCGCTCAAGGCATCCGCTGCTATGCCGCTGACGTTCACCCTGACGCGCAAAAATTGTCTGCGGTAAATTTTCGCGGCGATGCGTGTCTTGTCTTCGGCGCAGAAGGGCCCGGGCTCAGCGAAAAGGTCATGGCTGCCTGCGATAGTATTGTGCAGATACCGATGCCAACGCACATGAATTCGCTCAATGTCGCCGCGGCGACTGCGGTTTTTCTGTACGAAGCCACCCGCCAGCGGCAGTGAAGAGACTTAGCTGTGAAATTCCATAGCTGGTAAAAATCCTTACCGGGTACCAGTTTATTAACTATATTTGCGGTATATGGATTTCGTAGACTACTATCAGGTGCTCGGCGTTGGCAAGACTGCCACGGCCGAAGAGATTAAGGCTGCGTACCGCAAGCTCGCGCGCAAGTACCACCCCGATCTAAATCCGAATGACGCGACAGCGAAGGCAAAGTTTCAGCAACTGTATGAAGCGAACGAGGTGCTGAGCGACGCCGAGAAGCGCCGCAAATACGATCAATACGGTAAAGATTTCAAACACGTCGACGAGAGCGCGGGTGCGCGCGGCCAGCGCCCATCGTCGGCAGGCGGGCCTTTTACCTATTCACAGGGCGACGAAGATTTTTCTGATTTCTTTCGCTCGATGTTCGAAGGCGGCGCCGCAGGCGGTGGCCGCAGCGCCAAATTTCGCGGGCAAGATATCGCCGCAGAATTGCATCTCAACCTGAAGCAGGCATACACGTCGCAGCAGCAGGTGCTCTCAGTTGGTGGCAGGCAGATACGCGTGACGATTCCCGCCGGCGTCGAAAACGGGCAGACGCTGATGCTCGCAGGGTTAGGCGGGCCGGGGGTAAATGGCGGGCCCGCAGGTGATCTCTATGTGACGTTTGCCATCGACGACGATAAAAAGTTCAGGCGCTCGGGTGCCGACCTCTACGCAACTGTCGAACTCGATCTCTATACCGCGGTATTGGGCGGCGAAGTCGTCGTCGACACCATGGATAGCAGCGTGAAGTTGAAGGTCGCGCCAGAGACGCAGAACGAGGCGAAAGTCAAACTCAAAGGTAAGGGTATGCCGGTGTTCAAAAAAGAAGGTGAGTTCGGCGACCTCTACGTGACTTTCAAAGTGAAATTACCGACGAATCTGACGGATAAACAGAAGCAGCTCTTTGCCGAGCTGGCGGGGGGTGCAGCATGAGCCGTGCAGAAGACCTGGTCTCTTTAGTGCAGTTTTGTGACAGCCATGGTATAGAAATTTCATTGTTGCACCGCCTGCACGACAGCGGTCTTGTCGAAGTGATTCGCGACGGCGATACCCTCTTCGTTCGCGTCGAGACGGTGCCCCGGCTTGAAAAAATCGTCAGGCTGCATATCGACCTCGACATCAATCTCGAAGGCATCGAGGCGATCTCGCACCTGTTAGACAGAATAGAGCTGCTGCAGCTTGAAAACGTTGCGCTTAGAAACAGACTGCGTCTGTTTGAATGACCACCGGCACCCGGGCTATTGGTACATTTCGAGATTCTCAGAAGAGCTTTCATCAAGCTCGACGGCGCCAGCATCGCCCATTTCGGGCTTTGCGACAACTGGCGGCGCGGCCGCGTCGGTGCGGGTGGCGATAACCGTCGGCTCAGGCGGCAGTGATGCGACGTGCGTCGCCGTGCGCTCGTTCAGCTCGGCTTCATTCTCGGCGAAATAGATCTGCCCCGGGACGGGAAACTTACACGCATATTCTGGCTTCAGAATGAGCCCCAACTCGCCACAGATGTCGAGTCTCACGAAACCCGATTCGAGGTTGGGTATCAACTGTCTGTTTTCGGGATGCAACTGCACGAATTCTTTTGAGAAGTCTTTCCATACTGCGCCCGCGGTGCCGCTGCCAGAGCCGGTAAACGGCGCCCCGCGTTCGTGGCCAACCCAGATGACGCTGATCTGTTGCGGCAGCGCACCCACGAACCAGGTGTCGCGTATGCCCGAACGGTTATTCCACTTCGCTTTGGCCGACGCGGGCGATTGCACAGTGCCGGTTTTGCCGCCCGCGATACCGCTGACCTCTTTCGCGGCGATTGGCATCGTGCCTTCGTTCGAAATGACGGCCTGCATCAGATTCATCACCATCGCGCAAGCAACGGGGTCGAGCAGCCTTTCACGCGGTTTTGCCAGGTCTGCAGAATAAATCGCGTTGCCGTCGAAATCGGTAACCTTCAGAATCATGACGGGCTCAACCAGATAGCCGCCCGAAGCGATCGTCGCATAGATGCGCGCGAGTTCGACAGGCGAAAGTTCAATCGCACCCAGCGCCATCGCGAGGTTCTTGCGCTCACCGATACGCTGCGCCATTTCTGCCTCGGTAAGGCCGGCTGCGCGCGCCATCGTATCGCTGAACTTGCCGATGCCGATTTCATGCAACAACGTGACGGGTACCGTGTTCATCGAAAGCGCAAACGCCTGGCGCGCGGTCACTTTTCCCTTGTAGCCCTTGTACCAGTTCTTCGGTGAGTAACCACCTATTTTGATGGCTTTGTCTTCGACGATTGTCGAGGGATTGATAATTTTTTCTTGCAGCGCCAGCGCGTAGACGAGCGCCTTAATCGTCGAGCCAGGCTGCCGATAGATCGAGAAGGCACGATTGATGGGCGACGAACTTTTGTACTCATAACCGCCCACCAGGCTTTCAATGTAACCGTTTTCAGGGTTGAGCCCCACATAGCTGCCATTAATGCCATCTTCAATCAGTTGCACCGTATCGGCGGCTGACGCATTGCCTTTTGCCAAAAGGCGCTGCTTCTCTTTTTGCAGCGTCGCGCGAACTTCGCCGACACGTTTGGCCAGATACTTCGCAGCAGGTTCTTGCGCGCGCACATCGAGTGTTGTGTCGACGCGCAGCACACGCGCTTTCAGGTCGTCGCTCGTGTAGTTGCGATGCAGAAATTTTTCGACTTCATTCAAGAAGTCGGGGGCGCGATTCAGTTTGAAGTTACGCGCATAATAATACTTGCCAATCTTCGATGAAAAGAGGGTTTTTTCTCCGGCGGATTTCTCAAGTACTGCATGCTCTTCGCGAAACTCGCGCAGCATGCGCTCGACATCAACTCGCCGCGATTGTTGCACGACATACGGGTGTTCGGCCATCAGTTTCAGCACGAGTTTTTGCCGCGCCAAAGCCCGCTGCATCGATGCCGCCGGGTTATAGAGCGACGGGGCAGGCACGATACCCACGAGCATCGCGGCTTCGGCAAGGCTCAGGTTGCGCGCCGCTCTGCCGAAATAGCGCCAGCTCGCGTCTTCAAAGCCGACGCTGAGCATACCCAAATAGACCTTGTTCAGATAAATCGCCAGAATCGTGGGTTTGTCATATTTACTTTCGAGAAACCATGTACAATAGAACTCCGACAGTTTATTGAAGATGCTGCGCTTGCGTATTTTGGTCGTGTCGTTCTGCGACTTACCCTGTTCAGCGGTTTCAACCTCGCTGAGAATAAGTTTCGCGAGCTGTTGTGTTATTGTGCTGCCGCCCTGCACATCGCCTGAGCGAAGAGAAGCAAAAAGCGCGCGGGCAATCGACTTGAATTGCACTCCGCCGTGGTGGTAAAAATTGCGGTCTTCTGACGCGAGCAGCGCCCAGATAATCGCTTCGTGTTGTTTGAGGTTGTCTGCGCGAATCTCGCGCTGCCCCGCGCGTTTCATTTCGCCGATCAGAGTGCCATTGCGGTCAAATATCTGCAGAGGAGTTTTGTCGCGCTCGGTGAGCTCGCCCTTGAGCTCGGCTTCGATAGAACCCAAAACCTGCAGCGCCATTACCTTGCGCTGGCTCCAGGAAACATAGGCACCGATCAGTAACGCGGTGGTACAAACTACCCCGATAAGCGTGCCACCAATAATGATTTTCCATTTTCTGGCGAGGGACCATTGTAACAGCGATTTGAGTTTTTCCATAGTTCTCACTTTGATTTGAGCGAGTGCGTGCCATCCCAATCGGCGGTGAGCCCTGCCACCGCGAGTTCGTGGCAGCGTTTGATGTACAGCCGCGAAATCTTGTCGCCGCCTATCGAGGTGTCGATCTCGCTGAAAACTTTACCTGCCTGCTCGAACTTCTGAGCATAATATTCGTGCAGGGCGTCTTGCCAACGCCCCTGCATCGCCCGCTTTTTTTCGGCCACGGCCGGGGCATCAGCGTTGAAGCATTCGTAGATCGTCGTCGGCAACTGCTTGCCTTTTACCCTGACGCGGTCTATTTGCCGTAAATCAAAATCAGCCGGGTTGCTGAGCTGCGCGACCACTTTGTCGGTAACGATCATATCAACCTTGTAGAGTTTGGTCAGCCCTTCTATGCGGCTCGCGAGGTTAACCTCATCTGATAAAACCGTACCATCCATACGTTCAGGGTTGCCCACGGTGCCGAGGGTCAGCCGACCGAAGTTGAGCCCAATACCTATGCTGATGGCGCTATAGCCGGCCTTCGCACGGTCGAGGTTATATTGCTCAATGTCGTGCAACACAGCGATACATCCCTTCACTGCGGCATCCATATTGCCGTGAAAGAGCACCATGATCGCATCACCGATATACTTATCGATATAGCCCTGGTGTGCCGTGAAGATCGGGGCGAGCCTGAAAAGGTATGAATTCACGAAGCGAAACAGATCGTCGGCCTGCATCGACTCGGCGAGTGTCGTGAAGTCGCGTATATCAGAGAACATCACGCCCATATCTCTCTGCACCTGGTCACCCAGGCTCACGTCGAGAATCGACTGTTTGTTCAGCTGTTGCAAGAACTCAAGAGGCACAAAACGGGCGTAGGCGCGAGTGAGTAGAGCCTGCGATTCGAATGCCTGTTTCTGTGCTTCTTCTTTTTCGTGCCAGACTTTTGAAAGCTGAATCGCGAGGGCCATCGCCATGCTGAAGATCAGCACCAGAAAACCAATATCGGTCATTTTAATAATGGGTAAGAAGTCGAGATAAGACAGCCCTTCAGCGGCCACACACAGAAAAAAGAGTAATCCACCTGATGCGACAACGCGCGAAGCCGCGACGCCGTTGCGGTAACCTTTCCAGTTAAGCCAGATAAAACGGATCATCGCAACCAGAATGAATATGACATGCGCTGGCAGCTGGTAGATGACGTAAAAACCTTCCATACCCGAAACAAGAAAATGCACCGCAAAAAGCAGTGCACCGAAGCCGCAGGCAATGTCGATCGTGCGCAGAAACCAGTCTTTCTTGACCGAGAAGAAACTGTGACCGAAATGCAGCAGCAGCGTCGGAAACAGAATAACTGTCGCGTGCATGAATATCATATTGACGATATAGTTATCGATGAATTTGTAGACGATTGCCTTCATGCCGAGCGTAAAGGCTCCCTGGCAAATGGCGAGCAGGGCGAACCAAAGCGCAGCATCTGCGTCACGGCGCGCGAAATAGAGAATCAGGTAATAAAGGCCGATGACGAAAAAGGCCCCTGCCATGAGGGCGAAGACGACAAACGTGACAAAATGCCTTTCATAGATCAAATCGTTTGGGCCGAGAAAGAAATCTAACCCCGCAAAACCACCACCGATGCCACCGAGGCTCGCAATGCGCAGCGCAAGTACGTTCTGTTTCGGGGCTGGCGCCAGCAAAGATGACGATAGCTCATAGTACTGCACGTCTTCGCGCACATGCTCAACCTTTCCAGTCGCACCGATTTTGCCCACGGTGCCGATGAGTTGCCCGTTTAAGAAGAGCTGGTATGCCGCGGTCAGCGCCGGTAATGCCAGGCCGAGATTTTTACCCGCGAGCTCTGGCGCGAAAGTGAAGCTCTTGCGGTACCAGGCGACGCCGTCGTATTCGACGCCGTAAAACCGCCATTCGCGCTCAAGCGAAAGCACCTTCCATTTCGAATCATCGAATTCAGCTGAGGCATATTTCTCTGAATCGGTTGCGTCGAAGCGCCAACCATGGTTCATATCGATGAGTTTTCCCGGTACGGCGTGAACCATGGTTGCCGGCCCGGGTGTTGCAGGTGTTTCTGCCGATAGCGGCAGAAACAACATCGGAATTAACAGGTAGGTTTTGATCAGTTTCATCGGTCCTTCTTTTTTGTTTTCTCGGCTCTGCGGCACATGTGCCACAATTTCACGATTTGTTTTTTATTTTCAATTGTATATTCTTCGACGGTACGAAAACCCAGCGCTTCATAAATCGGAATGTTCGCCGCGTTCGAGTTATCAAGCCAGCAGTCGATGCCCATAGCGTCGGCCTCTTCAAGAACCGGCTGCAAGAGCGCCCGACCATAACCTTTGCCCCGGCTCTCTGGCGCGACGGCAAATTGCCATAGATACCAGTAATGTTTTCCCTCGCTGAGACGAGTGCGGTTCTTGCGAGTTTCTGCCATTATACTATTACTGCGCCATGCCGAGCGAATGCCCAGGTGAAAGGGCGCAGACAAGACCCCGGCCTTGACTTCGTCGAGAAATGAAACCTTTTCGCCCGGTTTCAGCCAGGCAGCGATACCTTGCAAGGGCTCTCCGACGCAGTGCACGACGCCCCTGTAAGGACAGATGCGCAGCATAAATCGCATCATCCATTTTAATCGGCGCTCATAACTTTTCTTATTGGGTATCAGGTATTGATAGACCGGGTCTGCCAAGAAAGCGCGGGCCATCAGGTTTGATGCTTCAAGTCTGCGGTCATTTTTCAGTACCTGAACTTTAGGTGCTGCTTTCGCCATCGCGACGCAGTTTCATATTTCGCTCAGAATGCAACTATTTACTGGCAACCGCTCGTCTTTAGGCCTGCGGCGAGTCTTTTCTACCGGCAAACCTGTTTGACCGGGCACCCGAATCGCAGTGAATGTACAACAGACCATGCCGACCTTGAGAGTATCGATCTTCACCATGGCATTGCTATGCGCGCATGCCTCAGTTGGCGCGGCGACTGCCACCAAACCAACCGAGCTCGCGCGCGTGGCGATTCTCGAATTTCAAGACAACACCGGGCAGAAGACCTATGGTTGGGTGAAGACGTCGTTGCCCGACGCCATCAATAGTTCGATGAAAGACCAGTTTGAGTTTCAGCGCGCCGAGGTTGCGGGCGCTGCAAAAAGTGCGGAAAAATCAAGAGTGTCTGCCGGCGAAGTCGATTCCCAGAACGTGAGCGTCTTTGCTGAGCAGCAAGGTCTCGACATTGTCATCTTTGGCAATTTTTCTTACGAGACAAAGACGCGTAAGGCTGTCTTCACCGCCGAGGTGTACCACCACAAGGGCAAGCGTGTGATTGGCACGGTTGTACAGCAGAGCAAACTCAACAACGACGTGTTTGGCACGATCGACACGATCAGCAAAAAGATTGTCGAGCACATCTACCGCTTCAGCCTAGACCTGACAGAACAACAGGTCGTCGCCAAGACCGAACAGAGCGTCAGGTTGCTCGTGCTCGTGCCGACCTGGACAAATGACGCTCAGAAAAAAGCTGCAGTCAATGAGCTCGAAGTACAAAAGAAAGAACTGCGCAAGAAGTACCCCGCAGAATTTCTGACGATCTTTGAATTCTTTAAGGTGAAAAAAACACCAGCGGCAGACCAGCAGCAGATCGAAGGTTTTGCGAAGTCACGCAACGACGCGGCAATCTCTGATTGGCTGAAGGCGCAAAAGGTCACGAACGCAATGATCGTGTTCGTGAGCGACAATAAGGTGAGCCTCAGGCCCGTCGTCGAAGGTAACAGCAAACCCCCAGTCACCTATGCAGTTACCGCGAGCGCTGCCGAGAAAGCCGGCACAATCGACGCTGCCGTGACAGCGAGCGGCATGGGCGTCAATCTGCAGAAGACGACGCTCAAGAAAGACCCGGGCATTCGCGACCGTTTCTCGTTGGCGGGCGGCATGTTTCTGCTCGCCCCTATTGGTACCGGCAGCGACAAGATGAGCGCGGCCCCGGGGCTCGAGATTCAGGCGCTTTATCGCGCGGTGAACCTGTGTGCTTTTCAACTCGGCGCCGCTGCGTCGTTACACGGCTCTTGGCAAAAAAGCTACCTTTCAACCGGCGATGAGGATTTCAACCTACAACACTACACCGCGCTGGCTGGGCCTGCGCTCATTGTACCCATGCCTTTTTACCGTTCGCTCGAGGTGCAGGTGCTGCTTCTCGGTGGTGCCGCCTACAGCCATCTCGAAAAATTCAAATACGTCGATACGCCACTGACCTTCAGCGGCGTCAACGCAGCGGTGAGTGCGCAGACCGAGGTGCGCTGGCATATTCTGCTCGGTGTATTTGTCGGCGCAGGCGCAAGCTACCACCGCATTTTCTATTCGGGCACCGACATGTCTTATCTCAACACAAGCCTTAGGGCGGGGTATAGGTTCTGATATGAAGCAAATGCTACACTTGCGCAAGAAAGGTCTGAAGCGCGCAGTGCTTCTTATATTGCTTGCAGTTCTTCACTGCAACAATGCAGCGCTTTATGACGAAGCGCTGACGAGGTATTACCGTGTCGTGCGCCCGGGACTCAATGAATGGTACCCATTGAATGGAAATTTGTCTTCGCGTATCGGCAGCGCCGATGGTTCAGCGACCGGTGTCTATACTGCTGGCATAAATCGTGCGGGTGAATCAGGCAAGGCTGTGTGTGTGACCGCGAGCGAGATCAATTTTGCTTCCGCGAACTTTCGCACGAATCCCGGTACAGTGAGTGCCTGGCTGAAATTCAATACGACCGCGAGTGGTTCGCTTTTTCAGAATGGTGATGCGTCGACGTTTTACATTGGATTTAGGTTTCGTCAAACTGGATTGCCTGGGATTGAAGCTACCTACGGGAGTGGTGGCGGCGGCGGCACCTCACCGGTCACTAATGT
>JAKQXK010000562.1 GCA_029561505.1 Spirochaetota bacterium
GGTAAATTCATATAGGGCTTGAAACGATAAATCTCATGAAAACCAAGGAATTGTTTGAGAGCCCGTTCTTCTTTCCAGTGGTAACTACCCGCCTCCGTGGCTGCATGGCGCAATGCCTTCTCTTTTGTCATCGTACGCAGCAGAAAATCCACTATGCGCGATATACTTATCCGCAGCGTCATTGAATAATGACGCAGCAAATTCGCCTGCTCGGGTGTCCATCGCACCGTAAGCTTAATGTAATCCCCCCTTGGACGGTTATACTTAACAAGTCGATCGCGCCGCATTTTGAAACGCGTCAAGCGGGCGCAATGTGCACGAATGTTGCCAGAGAAATGAAGACGATAGCTATCCCAATTTGCGCGGGCAAGCGGTGTCAGATTTATACTGCTTAGCAAGAGGCCTCTATTTACTAAATACCAGAAAATCCAGGATTTTTCTCACTGATGGCAAAAAAATATTCTTATGGTAGTTACCACAAGCTATCATATACTCCCGTGCCTATCTGAAGAAACCCATTGGCGCTGATCGAATCGACCCGCTGTCTCGCCGGCAATTTGGTACCACGCAATGGCAGCAACACGCGCAAGCTCCTCGTTCATTTTCATCACGATTCTCTTAGACGTGATCGGCTTCGGGCTGATAATTCCCGTGATGCCGAAGATGGTCTCGAAATTCACATCGAGTGATGTCGAAACCAACTACTGGTATATGGTAATGACCGCAAGCTATGGCATCATGCAATTTTTCTTTGCGCCGATTCTCGGTGCGCTCAGCGACAAGTTCGGGCGAAGGCCTGTGATTCTGATTTCGATAATTGGCCTCGGGCTCGATTTTATTTTGCAGGGTATTGCATGGTCGATTCCGGTGCTGTTTGCCGCTCGCCTGCTCGGGGGCGTCACAGGGGCCAGCTTTTCGGTCGGCAGCGCCTACATCGCCGATGTCACATCGGCCGAAGATCGCGCCAAAGGCTTTGGCATGATCGGCATGGCGTTTGGCATCGGTTTTATTCTGGGGCCAATGCTCGGCGGCATTCTCGGCGACTACCGCGCAGAACTGCCATTCTTTGCAGCGGCCGCCTTTTCGCTTCTGAACGCGCTTTATGGCTTATTTGTGCTTCCAGAGTCTTTGCCAAAACATCTGCGCACACCATTTTCTCTCAAAAAAGCAAATGCTTTTTCTGCATTGAAGGGCCTCGTTGAACTCAAGGGGCTCGGCGTTTTTATTCTGGCGATTACACTCACGAACCTCGCGCAGTTCATGATGCATTCGGTCTGGGTGCGTTATACCGAAACCCGTTTTCTCTGGACACCGAAAGACAACGGCGTCGCGCTTTTTGCCGTCGGTATGTCGGCGGCTATTGTGCAGGGTGGCCTGCTGAGCCTGCTGATTAAGAAGCTGGGCGAAGTGCGTTTAGCGAAAGTAGGATTACTCTTCGCGGCGATGCAATTTATACTGATGGGGCTTGCGCCACAGGGTTTTTATATTTATATCATTCTGCTGGTGACCATTCTCGCGAGC
>JAKQXK010000587.1 GCA_029561505.1 Spirochaetota bacterium
AGAGACACCCTGCCTCATTGTGGCATCAACCGAAGGCCTGCTGCATCCGATCGCCACAGATATCAATATCGCTGAGGTGGAGCGCACGCTGACACCGGGCATGCACCTTAAGCGCACAGATTTTGCCGATTTTCTCGTCGCGTGCGGCTTTGCCCACGCAAACCCCGTCGAACGCCCGGGAGAATTCTGCATCAAAGGCGGCGTGGTGGATATATTTCCCCCCGACGAAGATCTGCCGGTGAGACTGGATTTTTTTGGCGATGAAATCGAAACTATGAAGACCTTCTCGCACGAAACGCAGCGCAGTCTCGGTGCAATCGCCGAGGTAAGAATTGCACCTTTGAGGCCTGCGGTTGCGCACCTCGCCGATGCCATCGCGAACTTTGTGGCCGAACGCAGGCTGAACGCTGCAGAAGCAATACCGCTCATCGCGACTGGCGGCGGCAACCTCGCGGGTTACGCAGATCTTTACCCGGCCTTGCGCCGCGTTCAGAGCATCGCAGAACTGTGGCAGGGCAGCACCTATATTGCCGACGCAGAAGCCGTTTTCGCCCGAATAAAGACCATTACGGCCGAGCGACTTTATCTCTTCGAGCGCTGCGAATCACGGGCAAAATTAGAACCTGCCGTCGCCTTCGGCAGCCCTGACGCGCTCGATAGCATGCTGTCTGCGGCACAGGCGATAACGCTCAGCGACAACAAAGACGAGACGGCAATCTGGCACGAATCACAGAAGTTCGGCGGCAGGCTTGGTATTCTCAAAGAGCGGCTTGCTCAGACCGAAGAAAGCGACATCTGGTTTTTTATAGAATCAGAAAGCCAACGCGATCGCCTGAAGGCGGCGCTTACCGACGTTCTCGAACCGAAAATTATTTCGGCGTACTATCCGCATGGATTCAGCGGCGCCGGCATCACCGTGTTCACCGAGGCCGATATATTCGGCCGGGTTGTCAAAAAATATGCGGGCGACAAGAGCATCAGCCGCATTCTCGACAGTTATACCGACCTCAAAGAAGGTGATTACGTTGTTCACGTCAACTACGGTATCGGCCGCTTCGCTGCGCTGAAGCGCATGCGCGTGCAGAATAACGAACGCGACTTTATCGAACTCAGATTTGCCGATGACGACAAACTTTTTGTACCGCTCGATCAGCTGAATCTTGTCCATAAATACATCGGCTCGACTGAAAACCCACGGCTAGACCATCTCGGCAAGAAGTCATCTTGGGCGAAAACGCGCGCACGCGTCAAACGGCTCGTCGACTCGATCGCTGAAGAGCTGCTCGAACTTTATGCGCACCGCGTGAACCAGAAGGGTTTTGCTTTTCCCCCCGATAGCAGCTTTCAGCACGATTTTGAAGCGGCGTTTCCCTTTACCGAGACAGAACACCAGCTCGAGGCGATTTTCGCCATCAAAGCCGACATGGAATCAGAAAAACCCATGGACCGGCTCGTGTGCGGCGACGTTGGCTTCGGAAAGACCGAAGTTGCAATTCGCGCGGCGTTTAAGGCGGCGATGGCGGGTAAACAGGTCGCAGTTCTCTGCCCTACGACAATTCTTGCGTTTCAGCATTACCGCAGCTTCAGCAAACGATTTGCCGATTATCCCGTACGCATCGATTATATCAGCCGTTTTCGTTCTGCCTCTGAGGTCAGTGAAATCAAGGCACGGCTCGCCGACGGCAAAATCGACATCATAATCGGAACGCATGCACTTTTTGCCGAAGATGTGCGGTACAAATCGTTGGGGCTGCTCATCATCGACGAAGAGCAGCGCTTCGGTGTTACGCATAAAGAAAAACTCAGACAGATGCGCACCAATCTTGACTGCCTCGCGCTGACCGCGACCCCGATACCGCGTACGCTGCACATGTCACTTTCGGGCATTCGCGATCTCAGCATTATTGAAACCCCGCCGGCCGACCGGCGCAAAATCGAAACGCACGTACTGGCAGAAAATGAAGAACTGCTGCGCCTGGCGATGAAGCACGAACTCGAGCGCGGCGGGCAGGTCTATGTACTGCATAACAAGGTGAAGACTATTGAAGAGCAGGCGATTCGGCTGCGCGCGCTCACGCCACAGGCACGCGTTGCCGTTCTGCACGGCCAGATGCCAGATACCGAAATTGAAGAAGTGATGGTCGACTTTTACCAGCACGCGTACGATATTCTCGTCAGCACGACGATTATCGAATCGGGTATCGACATACCAAACTGCAACACTCTCATCGTATTGGGCGCGCATGCATTTGGTCTCAGCCAGCTCTATCAGCTCAAAGGCCGTGTCGGCCGTTCAGACCGTCAGGCGTTTGCGTACTTTTTTTATCCCTCGCCGACGATGCATACGCTGGGGGGTGACGCAGAGCGGCGCCTCGAAGTGCTTGCAGAATATGACGACCTCGGTTCAGGCTTTCGCATTGCGATGAAAGACCTTGAAATTCGCGGTGCCGGCAACCTGCTCGGTAAAGAGCAGAGCGGCGAAATCATGGAAATCGGCTTCGAGC
>JAKQXK010000592.1 GCA_029561505.1 Spirochaetota bacterium
TACGCCTGAGGGCATTCAGAGCTTTGTCATCTGCTGCGTGTACATCGATGCCATCGATGTACACAGTGCCGGCGTCGGGCTTCAAGAGGCCGGTGATGTTCTTAAGCGTAACGGATTTTCCCGAACCGCTTTTGCCAATGATATAGATAATTTCACCGCGATAGATGTCGAGATCGACGCCGCGCAGCACGTGTTTGGTGCCAAAACTCTTGTAGATGTCCGCGAGACGCACATGCGTCTCGCGGGCGGGCGCCTGGGCATTCATTCTTTCACAATCCAAATAATTGAAAAATATATGTGATAAAATAGTCAGACACAATAATCATCATGAATGAAAACACCACAGCCTGTATCGTTGCCTGACCCACGCCTTCGGCGCCCCCGCGGGCGCGAAACCCTGAGAAACAAGAGATCAGCGCAATCTCGGCGCCAAAGAAAAAAGTTTTGCCCACGCCTGAGATCAGGTCTTGGCTGCGCACGAGCGTGCGGGCAGAATCGAAGTACAGATTATACGGAATGTCGAGACTGATGTTTGAGATGAGAGCTCCCCCTAACACGCCGACGACGATCGCCATTACGGTAATCATGGGAATGCAAAAAAGCGCGGCCAGAAAACGCGGTACTGACAGGTAATGAATTGGGTTCGTCGCGAGTGTCGATAGCGCATCAATCTGCTCGGTGACCTTCATCGTGCCGACTTCAGCTGCGATTGAAGAACCGACGCGCCCCGCGAGCAGAACCGCCGTGAGTACCGGTGATAGTTCGCGCACCATCGCCAGCGCGATACCGCCGCCCATAAAGGTTGAGATGCCCTGAATCTGCTGTTCCATCGGGCCGCCCAGCTGAAGCGCCATGACCATGCCGACGAAAAATGAACTCACGACCCCAACGGGAATCGACTTTACACCGATTTCGCCCATTTGGTAGAGCAGGTTGCGCACATCGAAAGGACGCGCGAAGACATAGCGTATCGTCTGGCCCGCGAATATGGCAAAACCCCCGATAGCTTCGAGCAGCCCGAGCACGCCGCTGCCGATGCTGTCAAATACGGGTATAAGTGTCTGGTGAAAGCGTTTCATTCAACTTTGGTTTCGACTGACTCGAGTAGCCAGTCTGCATTTTTGCGCTGTATGGGCGAGTGACAATAAGAACACTCGATACTGTCGGTTTCGGGCAGGGGAGCTCCGCACGATACGCAGCTGTGCTCGGCGAAGCCGGCTGCGGTTTCGCTTTTTTGCGCCCTCAGCGTGACGATGGTCTGCCGGTGGCGCACTTTTGTGTTCTGCAGCGCAGACGCCGACCATTTGATGCGCACCTTGGCGATTGATTCACTGTTGTTCGCCTTATAACTCTCAAGATCTGCCGCGCCCACAGCGATATCGTAGAGACTCTGCGATTTAATTTCGCCGGCAAGATAGGTTTCGGTCGCGTCGCGCACGATGTAGTCGCGGTTTTGTGTCAGTCGCGTCATGAGGTCGCGCCAGAAGACGAAAGAAGCGCGGTCTTCAATGCGATCAGAACTGATTTCGCCAAGATCTTTGCGCTTTGCACCACCGCGGTATTCGCTGGCCTGCGTGATTTCGGCAAGCACCCAGTCGAATGTGCCCGACCCCGCAATGGCTCCGCAGCTCTTGCATTTGTTGAGCTCGCCTTCGCCTTTAAAGGGCGTGCCGCAATGGCTGCAGGTATCGAAACTTTCGCTATGCTCGGTTTGCGCGTCGCGCTTGCGCATAAAAGAATAGAATTCGACGAACGCATTGAGCGGCGCTTTTGCGGCGGCCTTTTGTGCATCATCGTCAGGGCGCCCGACCTTTACCATGATATCGCGCGCGGCGGCTTCCATGCGCACGGTGAGGCAGTCATAATCACCCGACCGGTTATGCGCGAGCACGTAAAACCGCCGGATTTCAAAGTCGACCATGACATTCTTGCGTTTTTCAATTTCGCGCATGATCTTGAGCTGAAGCCGAAAACGGTTATAGACGCCCTGTGACAGGTAGCGCCGGCAATCGCGCATATCGCCTGCACACCAGCTGTGCTGTATGTGTGTTGCGATTGCTTTGCCGCGCGCACGAAACGCCTCAAGATCAAATTTCGGATCTTTAGCCATTATCTCTTTCAAAGCCGCCGTTTCGGTCGCCTGTAGCTGTTTCTGTTCTTTTGCGACGCGCGCCTTCTCTTTAGCGCGGGAGATAAGTTTGACGATGAGCGTGATTGCCGCGACGAAGAGTAGCAGATAGAGAAGAATAAAGGTCAGGTGCAGCCAGCCGGGTTTATGCCCGTATTTCCAGTAATGTCTCAGCTGGTAACCAAAGAGTGTCAGTGCACCCGTGTCTTGCAGATAGCCCGTCGGCGTGTAAACCCTCACGATCATTTCACGCTGCATCACGGGTTCGAGCAGCGTGAGCTCAGCCTTGTTGCCGTTTTGCTTGAATTCGCTCAGAAGCTTTTTCTCGACTTCACACGACGAATTATATTCCCAATTGTCTTTGCAGAGATACGCTTCTGCCAGCACCTTCTGGTCAGACGGCAGTTCGAGGGTAATGTTTTTGTACTGCGTGTAGAGTGCGCTTTCTGCCGAACTGTCGAATGTCCCCAGGCATCTTGAGATATCGAGCGCGCCGATGCCGAATTCGATCGATTCACTGGCTTCGAGCGCATCCAAGCGTGTCAATCTCAGATCAGCAGTGATCGCAGGCGTGTTTTGTGCAGCAAAAAGTTTTGCCCCGATAGAATACCTGGCAAACGTGGCAGATTTTGCACCTTCGGTTTTCGCCACAAATGTGTCGAATTGGTTAAAAATGGGCATGCACCAGGCGTCTTTTGGGTCCCTTATGGTGAAGGTGAGCTGCATGGTCGAATTCTGGTGTAGCCGGGCTAGAACATCGGCCTCGGCAAAACGTGCCACTATGCCGGGCGCGTATGGTTCAGAAGGCACCGGGCCGATGACGACGAGCTTCGGGTTATTCAGTTTCTGCGCGGCCGCAAGGTTGCAGGTGTTGCCGTTGCCGGCACAGGTTGAGATTATTTTGCCGGCCATCGATGCATCAAAAAGCCATGCGGTCGCGCCGCTGGGCAAAGCATTCAGGTCTATGCTGGCCGATTTTGCTGAATCGAAAGCGAGGTCAAAAACCCAATAGCCAGGTTCGCCTTTGTAATAGACGCGCTCCATCTCATAGTTAATCGTTGCGGTGATAGGTTTTGCTGGGGCGCTCGTCGCCTGAAAAGCCAGGCGGTAACCCGTGCGAAAATCTTTCTTGAGGTCGCCGGTGACGATCTCGCCTGGCCATACCTTTTGCGCGTCGCGCCGGGTCTGCAGGTCGCGGTAATAGATGTGTTTCGGGTTCTTGTCATAAGGTTCAAAGGTCAGGGTTTCTTCTATGCGCAATCGACCTCGGGGTGTGAGGCTGATCGTCGCCTTGTAGGCGTCGAGTTTGCCGATGCGCAATTGCCGGTAATCGGGCTCGCTGTAAGAAGAACCAGAACTACCCCGGTATGTTCCCGAAGATGACGGCCGGTAAGAAGAGCCCGAAGAAGAGGGCCTGTAAGACGAACTGCTCGAAGAAGACCGGTAGCTCGAAGAACTGGAAGATCGGCTTGAAGACGAGCTTGAAGAACGCGACGAGCTGCTGCTCGAAGAGCGGTAGCTTCCGCCGCCACCAGCTCGGGCAAACGCCGATTCGGCGATGAAAATCAGCAATACGCTGAACACAAACGGGCGCACATGCGACGCTCAAAGTTTCAGCCCCTGTGTAAAGAGAATCTGGCCTGTTCGGGGCTCAATGGTGCTGGTGCCGCTCTTCGCTGCCCGTGCAGAATTCAATAGTGCTGTGCAGAATGCCCTCAGAAGCGGCCAGTTGACGAATCTGTTTCTTGATTTTGCGCATCGCATCAAAACCGATCTTGCCCTCAAGAATAACCTGCAACGTCAGCACGTGGTGTTCGCCGTCGAGCGTCCAGATGTGCACGTCTTCAACATCTTTGACATTGGGTATGCCGCGTATGCTGTCTTCGAGACCGGCAATTGGCAAATGCTGCGGCACTTCCATCAGCAGAATTCTGATCACGGCGCGCAGGTTCTTAAAAATATTCCAGAGAATATAGAGCGAGATAACGAGCGAAATCAGAGGGTCGAGAACAGGCACATCAAAAAACATCATAAAGATGCTGCTGATGAGCACTGCTACCCAGCCGAGAACATCTTCGAGCAGGTGAAGGTAAACTGCGCGCTCGCTGTGCGAACTGCCGCGTTTGACGCGCAGCGCCGCAAAACCGTTGATCGCGATGCCGAGTAGCGCAAGCAAGAGCATGCCCTTTGCGTTCGCAGGTTCAGGCGCAAGCAGCCGCTCAACTGATTCGCGCAGCACAAGTGCCACCCCGACGAGCAGAACTGAAGATACCACAAGGGCACCCAGCAACGAGAACCGGCGATAGCCATACGAATAGAACTGGTCGCGTGGGCGACCTGAGATTTTCTGCAGGTACCATGCAACCCCGAGCGACAGTGCGTCGCCGAAATCGTGCAGTGCATCTGAGAGAATCGCCACGCTGTTAGTATAAAGACCACCGACGAGCTCTATGACGGCAAACGCGAGGTTCAGCGCCAGGGCTATCAGCAGATTCTTCGAGCTGTCGTGGTGGTGGTGTGCGTGCCCGTGTGCATCGTGCACATGGTGCTGAGCAGACGGTTTATGCAGGCCTTCAGACGCCGTGCGCGCTTTGCTCATCTGCCGCACACGCGGGCGCACACCTTGAGTTTTTCGCCGCCGCTCTGCCATTTGTCTTTGACCTGATTTTGAAAGAAATTACCGGCGACTATCTTTTCAACGCTCACGTTGCCCGTTGCGCTCAGTTCTGCTTCAACGCCATCAAAGAGTTGGTTGAATTGGCGCGTTTCATCACCCGGGGCGTTTTTCAGCATCGCAGCGAGATAGCAGCAAGGCAAAACCTTGCCTTCGGCGCTGATGTAGATGCTCTTTTCACGAACTGCCTTGCAGTCTATCTCACGGCTGTCGAGGTATGCATCGAATGAGCTATGCCGGGCGCGGTCGGCCTCAAGCGATTCGAGAAAGTCATTACGAAACTCGGCCCGGCTGGGGCTTTGAATTTCATCCACAAGGCTGCCCGAAACTGATTTTACGGGGCTCTTGGCGGCATATGCCATCGCATCTCGTTTCAAGAACCGAGCAGTCTTTTTTACGTTAAAAGCTGCAAAGCCCAGTGCATGTGAAAAATCGCGCGCCGCTTCGACCTGGTGCTCGTTGTGAGCGAACACGATGAAATCCCACTCGGCGCGCCCGCCCGCGGCGATGTACGCAGTTGCGTTTTGTACGATCTTCACCCAGTCGGTGTTGCGCCGGTAGATATGGTTTGTGTCTTCGAGCCCGTCGATAGCAAACCGGGCATAACCGTTTTCACCGATTGCCCGCGCAAGGTCGCGCCACCAGTCTTCGTTTCTGAGGCTGCCGTTCGAATGGATGCCAATGCGCAGCCGGGGCGAAGCGTCACGCAGGTAGCGGACGATTTCGAGTGTGTCGGCACCAGCCGCGGGGTCGCCATAGTTGCCGCACAGATAAACCTTAGAAAGTTGCCGCACAAATTCAACCGGCATGATGCGGCGGATTTCACCCAGCGAGAGTTCGGCTCCCGTAACCTTTGGGTTCATCGCCCCCCCATCGATACGGCGCGGGCATTGCGGGCACGCCGCA
>JAKQXK010000640.1 GCA_029561505.1 Spirochaetota bacterium
AGCTTTGTATACCTGCCCTGCTCCACGTCGCGTGCCAGAATCGGTGCGGGTGTTATTTCGCCGGCGGCAATAGCCGCCGCGCGCGCGACGCCACCCAGCAGCGGGCGCTCGGGGGTGAGCCAGCGGGCCCCGTCGAACACGCAGACATTGGTGTAGATGCCGTCGGTCACGAGCCCATTTTGCACAATGATCGGTTCGGCGCCCGCCGGCACCTGCCCCCTCAACGTATCTAACGCGCTGCGGTCGGCGTATTTGAAGCGGTAGTCGAGCCCGGGCGCGTCGACGAGCGCGATCGCCGCAACTCTGCGGCGTGCGTACAGATCGATCTCAATTTTTTCGAGATCACGGCCAAACGTGATACGCAGTTTGCAGAGCGCTGTCAGATATTGGGGTGGCTGCGCCGCCAAAAATGCGGTCACCTCTGCGTCAAGATCAATCGGTGCAAGTTTGCCAAAGTGCGCAAGGCGCGTGAGGTCAAAGCGCCGTTGGTGCAGTTCGACGAGGGCTGCCCTGCCGTTTGCTATCCTCATTGACTCGATGAATTTTTTCATAGGGGGATATAGACCTTGCTCAAAATTTCTTCGTATTCTGCGGCGGCATCGCTGTAGATCGTGAGGCCCGCGCCGCTGCGAAACTTTACGTGTTCTGCCGTAAGCTCGAGAAAACGGATCAGCACGGCACTCTGCAGATTTTCGCCATCAAACAGCACGGCAACACCCGTAAAAAAACCGCGGGGTTCTGTTTCATACTGCCGTATCAGGCGCAGCGTCTCTTGTTTCGGGGCGCCCGAAATCGAACCTGCGGGCAACAGCCTTGGCAGCCAGTCACCGAGATGTTCACGCCAGTCGGCGGGCAACGTGCCGCTGATGCGGGTGCTGGTCTGGTACAGCGGGCCTGAATCACGTTCGATGCGACTGACATAACGGTAGTCGTCGATGCGCACACCGGTTGCCACCTGGCCGAGGTCGTTGCGCAGAAGGTCGACGACTGTTGCGTGTTCTGCCTGCTCTTTCGCGTCGGCGAGCAGCGCTTCGCGGTCGCGGCCGGTGCCCTTCATGGGGGTGGTAAAAATCGTGTCGCCGACCACGGTGATAAATGCCTCGGGCGAAAAGCAGATGAACTGGTTCTCAAGCCAAACGGTGAAGGGCGCTGTCGACCGCGCGAATAACGCTGCGGGTGCTTCGGACAGCTCGACCCCTGTTTGTGAACAATAGTTTACTAAATATGATCTGCCTGCGCGCATCTCGGTCTGAAGACCGTCGATCGCCGCTGCGACTTGTTGCTGATCGGGTGCCCGAATTACTCTGATCGGCGGCGTGTTATGGTTTTCCGCAGCTGGTGCCGCATAGGCCTGATTTTCGATGGCTGCCGGCTGTTCGAGCGGTACTGCGGCGAAAGAATGCCGTTCTGACCTATGCAACGCACCAAAACCCCTGAAGTGCAGTGCGTAATCTGCAAGCAAAATGCCCGAATATGCGCTGTTTCCGCTATCCGCAATGGTCTTTGCCAGAGTTGTCGCGGCAATCTGCCCCTCAAAGCTGACTAACGCGAAGAAAGGCTGCCGGGCGCTGCCCCATTTGCTTAGTAAAGAAGCATCGGGTAAAAAATTCATTTTTTTTATGGACACTTCGGGTCGAAGGTGTAAGATACCGTTGAGACGTAAAGAATCTGGTAGGA
>JAKQXK010000646.1 GCA_029561505.1 Spirochaetota bacterium
CTGCTTATTCGCCTCACTTCACCGAAATCGCCGATGTTTTTGCCAATATTGACCTGACGCTGATGCCTATCGGTGCCTACCTGCCCCGTTGGTTCATGCGCGAAGTGCATGTTTCACCCGACGAGGCAGTGCAGGCCTTTAAAGATCTCAAAGCCGCGAAGATGCTCGGCATTCACTGGGGCACGTATGATCTTGCAGATGAGAACTTAGACCAGCCGAAGATTGAAACAATCGAGGCTGCAAAACGTTTGTCAATAGATCTGAACCAAATTCACGTCACCGATATCGGCGCACATTTTACGTTCTGACGATCTGCGAAAACCGCTAAATTTTTCTGTGCCAGAGCGGGTTGTGAATGTGCGCGACGGAGAAATCGAGACACAGCAAACAATCATCGCCATAAGAATGCACCAGAGTCACGATCGGCTCACTCGATTTAATGTCGCGGTATACTTCTGAATAGTTACGCTGCGTGCCGTCAGATTCACGCCTCGCCATAAATTCGAGAAAATAAGGCCGCCACGACCAGTCTTTCTGTGAATAGTTGTGGTCTTGTTGCCAGCGAAAGCCGTCGTCGTCGCGCAAGAGACGGTAGTTCGGGCTGATCTGCACACCGTGCGCGTTTAAAAAATAGACGAGCCGCAGATGGTCTCGCAAAAACGCCGGAAAGCTGTGCGGCTCGATTGGCCGAAAGATACTTTCGCCGTCTTTCACCTCAGGCAGAAACAGTTCTTTCAGGTGTATGTCGAAATATTCAGAGGTGATCGATTTAAAATACATGAGGCTCTGCATGTGCGTGAGCTTACGCGAGGTAAAATCACGCATGTAATCATGCAGAATCTGCTGCAGCTCGTCGAGATTCGAAAAGCTCGCTTCAGGAAAGCCGAGAAAATACCCCTGCAGATAACGCGCGCCGATGTCGAGCGCACCATAAACTTCTTCTTCGTGTTCGATACCCTCGACGAGCAATACCGCGCCGATCTTTTCTGACAAAAAGGCGAGCGAGTTCAGAATTTCTTTGTAGACGAGGTCAGAAAACCCCTTACGTATCAGGTGCAGATCGAGTTTGATAAATTTCGGGCGCATCTGCCCGATGCGGCTCATGTTCGAATAGCCGGCGCCAAAGTCATCGATCGCGATATCAAAACCATGGTTCTTGAGTTCGTGTATCGCACGCGTCATAACGTCGGGGTGCTGCAGGTATTCGCCTTCGGTAATTTCAATAACGACGTTCTCGGGCTTCAGCCGGTGTTTGGCCACCTGCTGCAAAAGCGGATTGATCACGTCGCTGAGATCGTCGCTGTACGTATAGTTCAGCCAACGCGGCAGAATATTCACAAAAAGGCGCTTGCCGAAAGCAATTTTTGATTCGCTGTATTGTTTAAAGGCGAGATCTCTGATATAGAGGTCGAGCTCTATGGCAACTTTGCTATCCGCATATTTCTCGAACATATAGCCGAGCGAAGTGATATTGCCCTGCGCGTCGCGGCCGCGCGCCAAAACTTCATAACCCACAACCTTCTTGTCTTCAATCGAGATAATCGGCTGAAAATAGGGAAAAGGGCTGCCAGCCAAAGCGGGATCAAGACGCGAAAGTTCTATGTTTCCCTCCTCTGTAACGAGCACTACAAAATTTTCGGAAAATCGACCGTGCTTTGTAAAGAACAAACGTGCACAAATTTGCGATTTGCCCGGCAGGCTTCAGACCTATGCCGGCTTAGTGCGCCGCACTTATGCAGCGCTAAAGTAAGTGTTGCTGATTTCGATACCAATTTCATTGAGCCTTACCTGTAGATTATCGAGGTATCCGTTCAGCGACTGGCCGACCAGCGCCGCAATATCGATGTGACGGGTTTCGAGCAGCAGCCGCTGCACTTTCTTTTGTGCGGTATTTATGAAAAAGCCCTTTTGTTCGCCGGCAAGGCAGCGCAGCGCATATTCAATCTGCAACAGGCTCGCGATAATCGCCCGCGGAAAAGTACGGTTCAAGAGCAAAAACTCGAGAATATTTTCGACGGTAATTTTTGCATAACTCTGGCTGAACATTTCATGCGCACTGGTTGCCCTCAGCAGCGCGAGCCCCAGAAAAATCTGGCCTTCGCCGAATTCTAACTGCGTTTCGTGCGAGAGCATGTAAGACTGCAGGTCGAGAATGCGTGTGGTTTTGTCGGCGCGTTCGATTGCCCGCCCCAGCAGCGCAAAGAAATAGGTCTCATCGTGGTTGAGGGTACCGTCTGATATGCCGTAAAAGGCGTAACAGCTGCGGCGAATATCGCGAAAGAAGGCATTGATGCCGGTTGCGCCTGAGATTGTCGCGGTGCTGCCTGCCGATGCCGCGTCGGCGACTTCGTTATAAAGTTCGTTGATTGATTCCCACATGTCTTTTGAGATCTTCTCGCGAATCGAACGGGCATTCTCTTTAGCGAGGTAAAGGCATGAAAGAATCGAATTCGGGTTCTTGCGGTTGAAGGTCAGGTATTCGATGACGTTCTCTTGACCAATCTCAGCATAGGTTTCGTTAAAACCTGCGGTGTCGGCGGTAGATTCAACGAGCGCAAGCCACAGCGGGTCTGCCACTTCGGCATTTTCGAGCGAAATCTGCTGGTAGGTTTCAATCAGCCGCGCGTAGTTCTCTACGCGCTCAACGTAGCGGTTGAGCCAGTAGATTGAATCGGCGACGCGGCTGAGAATATGCATGGTTCACGCCGGCAGAATCAGGCTTCGAGTACCCAGGTGTCTTTCGTGCCCCCGCCCTGAGACGAGTTCACCACCAATGAACCTTTCTTCAGCGCAACCCGGGTCAGGCCACTCGGCAGCACATAACAATCTTTGCCGAACACGATATAGGGTCTGAGGTCAATGTGCCGTGCTTCAATTTCGGTGTTGATCATCGTCGGGGCAGTCGAAAGCGAAATCATCGGTTGCGCGATATAACCCCGCGGGTCGGTCAGAATTTTCTCTTTGAATTCTTCGCGTTCAGCTTCGGTCGCGTGCGGGCCGATCAGCATGCCATAACCACCCGCGCCGTTCGCGGCCTTCACGACCATCTTGTCGAGATTTTCGAGCACGTATTGCCTGTCGCTGTCGCGAAAGCACAGATACGTCGGCACATTGTTGATGATGGGCTCTTCGTTCAGATAATAACGAATCATCTCTGGCACGTAGGCATAAACCACCTTGTCGTCGGCGACGCCTGTACCCGGCGCGTTCGCGAGCGCAATATTGCCCTTGCGGTATGCCTTAAATATGCCGGGAACACCGAGCAACGAATCTTTGCGAAACGCAAGCGGGTCGAGAAACGTGTCGTCGGTTCGGCGATAGATGACGTCGACCTGCTTAAGGCCGCGTATCGTCTTCATGTACACCTTGTCAGACTCAACCACGAGGTCTTTGTTTTCGACGAGAGATATCCCCATTTGTTGCGCGAGGTATGAATGTTCGAAATAGGCGGAGTTATGAATGCCAGGGGTCAACAGCGCAATCGTCGGGTTTGACTTATCGCTGAGGTATGCCAGCGCCTGGCGCAGCCTGAACGGATAGTTTGAAACGGGTTTGATTCGCAGGTTTGAAAACAACTCAGGGAAAATCTGCTTCATCACTTCGCGGTTCTCGAGAACATAACTCACACCCGAGGGGCAGCGCAGGTTGTCTTCGAGCA
>JAKQXK010000652.1 GCA_029561505.1 Spirochaetota bacterium
CTCGCATAAACGCGCACGGCGACGTCCAGCATACGAGACAATGACTCGCCGGTATGCAAAGCCCGCTGCGTTGCCGCAGCATGCAATACCCGATTAATGTACAGCGGGCGAATCTGGTAATCCTTTCCGTCAATATTGTACCTTCTCAAGGTCGCAGGCTTCTTACCGATGCCACGCCAATGCCGCAAGTAAAGTCGTAGCAACTCTTCAGAAAGCCTGGATTCGGAAAATTTTAAACCATGCCTCTGCAAAAGCCGCCGCACTGCTCTGACCCGGCGAACCGATACCGCTCGCAGGGTGATCGAAGTCATATAGTACTCAAGGGGGGATATTCTTTCCATCTATAGATTAAATACCTGATTTCAGCTGATTTTTCTCACCGAAGCGGAAAAAATCCGCGAAGCGTGCGATAAGCCCTTTTTTTTTCGCCAGCGCCGGGTGCGAGGCACAACGTATTGTGATTGCTGCGCTGCGCTGCGGTTAGCGATTGCCGCCACTCCCGTGAAATTTGAGATTGCAGCAACCGATGGCGCCGTGCGGGCAGGTACACTGCAATTACGCGAAACAACCGTCGAGACGCCGGTCTTCATGCCGGTCGGCACACAGGCAACTGTCAAAGCGATCTCTCAAGAAGATCTCGAAGAAATCGGCTATCGCCTTATTCTTGGCAACACCTACCATCTGTATCTGCGTCCGGGTCGGGAGACGATGCGCCTCGCCGGCGGAATTCATAAATTCATGTCATGGCCGCACGCCGTTTTGACTGACTCGGGTGGCTACCAGGCATTTTCGCTAAGCGACAATGTTAAGCTGCTCGACACGGGTGTTGTGTTTCGCTCGCATTTAGATGGCAGCGAACATATTTTTTCGCCCGAACACACGATCGCGATAGAACGCGATATCGGCTCTGACATCATTATGCCCATCGACGACTGCGCCCCCTACCCTGCGGACCATAAGCGCCTCAAAGAAAGTCTCGCCCGCACTCACCGCTGGCTCGCAGAATGCAAAGAGCATTGGTTGCGCGACCCACGGCACCAGAACCTGTTTGGCATTGTACAAGGTGGAGTGAACACTCTGCTGCGCGCCGACAGCGCAAAGGCCTGTGCCGACCTTGATCTGCCTGGCTACGCTGTCGGCGGCCTTTCGGTAGGTGAGCCACTTGAATACTATGCGCCGTCGCTTGCGGCAGCGATCGAACATCTGCCCAAAGAGAAACCTCGTTACGTGATGGGTGTCGGCACGATACCAGAACTTCTGAACGGCGTCGCGCTCGGCGTCGACATGTTCGACTGCGTGCTGCCGACTCGCAATGCGCGTAACGGTCAGGTCTTCACTTCTTCAGGCAAGATTAACCTGCGCAATCTCAAACACGCGCAATCTGAATCTCCCATAGACAGCGAATGCCAGTGCAGAGTCTGCAAGAAATATTCTCTGGGTTATATTCGCCATTTGCACAAACAGAAAGAAATTCTGGGCCTCATGCTTAGCACCTATCACAATCTCTTCTTTATGCATCAGTTCATGAGACAAATGCGCGAGGCAATTGCTGCAGGTGAATTTGAGCGTTACCGGGCGCACTGGCTTGCCATTTTCGAAGCGCCGTAAATTCTTTACGGCAAGAACTGCGTGATCCATGACGGCCCGATATGGCGAACCGGTCTTCGGGTGACGAGAAACAGAAGCCAGCGGCAGAATTGAAAGCTGACCGTGCAATCGCACTCACGCAATCTCTGCTGAATGCAGGGAAAATTTCACGAACAGCAGCCCACGAACTTTTTGAAGCGCTCGGGCACATTCCCAAGAGTGATGGACTCCGCGAGGCAGCGACGCCGCGCGCAGATTTTTTTACGTGGGTGGCCGCCGGGTTGGGCTCGATGCTCGCGGCAATTGGCGCCTCGCTGGCGGGAACCTGGCTGCACCAGACGCAGAAGCCGCAGAAAAGCAGTAAATCCACCTCGGGGGCCGGGAACTCAAGCGATGTCACGCACCCGCATGTCGGTGGCA
>JAKQXK010000655.1 GCA_029561505.1 Spirochaetota bacterium
GCCTACATCGAATACCGTGTGACGCTCGACGGCACGCAGGTTAAAGATGCGATCATGAGCGACATTTCTGAAGGCGGCGTCATGGTGCTCGTTGAAAGCGCCGACATCGGCCGCGAGCTCGTGATCGGCGAATCAGTCGGCGGCGAAATTATTCACGACCGCACTAAATTCAACTTCAGATTCCACGGCGAAATCGCATGGATTCAGCCGCGCAACATGCGTTCGCGGCATTTTGTCGCGCTCGGTGTGCGCTTTGCGCCGGGGGTGCAGCTGCCCGCGCAGATTTACGCAATTCTAATGGCAGACCACGATTTTTGACGGCCATTCGCAATGGTGATGCGGCTGCTTCTCGCCAGTCTACGCGCGCTCGGCGGATTTCTCACTATACTCGTTTTGGTCACGCTGCTGACGGTTTTTCTGCAGCACCTGCGCAAAGGTACTGCCGAAGAAGCGCTCATGGGCCAGCGCGGCACTGCGCAGGGCCTCGCGCTGATTGCACAGAAGCCATTTTCGAAAAAGTTAGCTGATTTCGTCGCCGACTTGCCGCAGATTTTTCTGTGGAAGTCTCTGCGCGGCACGCCGGTTGTGCCACAGATTCGGCATGCGTTTGCCAACACCGCGCTGCTGACCGTGCTGAGTCTCGCCTTTTCGGTCGTGATTGGCCTTTCGCTGCTGATTGCCGCAGAATTCACACCTCGGGTCGCGCCGAGTCTTGAACGCCTGGCCACCGCAATCAACACGACGCCAATTTTTCTGATAGGTATTTTTCTGATCTGGCTGTTTTCGTTCGCGCTGCACCTGCTGCCATCGGGGGGTGATACCAGCCTCAAATCATTTATTTTGCCCGCGCTTGGCATCGCGCTTAAATTTGGCGCGCGGCTTTTCTTGCTGCTTTCGAACTATATGCTCGACCTGGAAAAACAGGTCTTCGTGCTGCGTGCGCGCGCATACGCGCTCGGCAACAAACGCATTTTTTTGCATAAGCTCGCAAATTGCGCGATGCCATTCGTGATATTCTGGCTTATCGAAACGGCATCGCTTTTTTCAGGTGCCGTCATCGTTGAATCCCTTTTTTCAATTCACGGCCTGGGTACGCTGTTGCTGTTTGCGCTGCTGCAATACGATATCAGACTGATTTTCGCCAATTTAACTGTCATTGCAGCCATTGTTTACCTGACTTCATTGATTCAGGCAAGCCTCGCGGCACGCGAAGATGCTCTGAAGGCATAAGATGAGATACGTGCGTATCGCATCGCTGCTGCTCATCGCTCTGCTCGTCGCTGCCCAGTTTGTGCTGCCCACAGCAGAAATTCACCTCGATGCCGCATTCAAGAACCCCGGGGCAGCGTACCTTCTGGGTACAACCCCACTTGGCCAAAGCGTCGGCGCGCTTGTGGTCGCCGGCGCCGGCCAGACGCTGAGCCTCGCCGCGTCAGCGCTGGTCATATGTCTTGTCGTAAGCCTGGTGCTGGCCGCGGCGGCTTATATGCTTCCCGGCCGCGCCGCGCGAGCCTACGCGTACATCATCGATGCCTGGCTCACGATACCGGGCATCTTCATCGCGCTCTCTATAGGCTATTTTCTGCCGCAGGGTTTTTTATCGGTGATCACCGCGCTTGTGCTGTCTGAATTTGCCGCGCTGCAAAAATTCATTCTGCAAAGACTGCAGAATGTGGCGCGCAACGACTATATCACAATGGCGCAGGTGATGGGCGCGCGGCGCAAGCACGTGTTCTCTTGGCACGTGTTTCCCCAGCTCGCGCGCGAAAGCAGCTACCTGTTCGTGCTGACGCTGCCATCGATCGTGCTCTCGCTGGCAAGCCTCGAGTTTCTGGGCGTACAAACCGGTTCAAGCCAGCTTTCGCTGGGCATGCAGATTGCCGTCTATAAAGACTATATTCTGCTCTACCCGCACCTGAGCCTTGCGCCGGTCTTGACCCTGATGCTCGTTCTGTTCGCCCTCAATGAAGCCGTCAAACTGGTAAAACGCAGCTAAAGCGCTGCCCGCCATTTTTCTTGACGCCGCTGCCAATAAAAACTGCATCCGCATATATATGAAAGCAACCCTTCGACGTGCCCAGGGCGGCGCGGCGCCCACGCGCCTCTACGCCAGCCCCACCCTAGACCCAATGTACACCCCGGTCGATCAGGTCGGCGTTGAAGAGCGTGTTGCCCGGTTCAAAACCCGCAGCCTCAAGAACGAAGCCAAAATGGCAGGTATTCGCCTCGCGATTCGCATGATCGACCTGACAACGCTCGAAGGCAAAGACAGTCCGGGAAAAGTCATTCAACTCTGCCAAAAGGCGATGCGTCCGTCTGAACTGCCGGGTGTGCCAAAGGTCGCGGCGGTCTGCGTTTACCCGAACATGATACCTATCGCCAAGAAGGCCCTCAAAGGTTCTGGCATTCACATCGCCTGCGTTTCGACGGCTTTTCCCGCGGCACAGATTCCCCTCGATATAAAAATTGAGGATGTCAAACGTTCTGTAGAGCTGGGGGCTGACGAAGTCGATATGGTCATTTCGCGAGGCCAGTTTCTTGCAGGCGAATATAATTATGTGTTCGATGAAATAGCAGCCGTCAAAGAAGCGTGCGGCAAGGCACATCTCAAGGTTATTCTTGAAACGGGAGAGCTTGAAACTCTCGACAATGTGCGCCGCGCGAGCTTTATCGCTATGCGAGCGGGCGCCGATTTCATAAAAACTTCGACCGGCAAGGCTGCTGTCAACGCGACGATGCCCGTCACCCTGGTGATGCTCGAGTGCATAAGGGACTATTACGACGACACCGGAATCAAAATCGGCATGAAACCTGCAGGCGGTATTCGCACATCAAAAGAGGCGTTGCACTATCTGGTGATGGTGAAAGAAACTCTCGGTGATGCGT
>JAKQXK010000671.1 GCA_029561505.1 Spirochaetota bacterium
ACCCCGCGCTGATCATGCGCCACCTGAAGTTTAACATGTCGCTCAAAGCGACCGAGCGCTGGGTTTACCATATGCAGAACGCTCTCGAGGCCACGGCCGAAATTGATACAGATTCAAAGGGACGCATGCTCGACTTTTTCACACATACGGCTTATTTTCTGCATCTGGGGGTTACCTCACGTCATCGATGAAAATTAACCGGATGCCGAAGGCATCCGGTTAATCTTCATAATCAAAGAAAAAATCTTTATTGCTGAGCGCTTCGCCGGTTTCCGTCGTCGGGTGTGCGTCGCCCAGGGTGGCGCAGATATCGCGCAGAATGCCGATCTCTTCTAACCAGTAGCTGTCGCTGGCGAAATCGGGAAAAGCCGCCGTGAACGACGGGTCGTCGTAACGGCGGGCAATCCACCCCGAATAATGAATGATGCGCATCGCGCGCAGTGTCTCGGCGAGCGATAACCAGCGGTCTTCGAAGTGGCGAAACTCGCGGTACGCGGCAAGAAATACCGATCGGGCATGCGCATTCAGCTGCTCATCACCCGGAAAAAGCATCCAGACATCTTGCACCGCGGGGCCGACGAGCGAGTCGTCAAAATCAAGCAAGAACCAGCCGTCGCTGCCGTTCAGAATATTGCCTTTGTGCAGGTCGCCGTGAATGCGCAAGAGCGGCAGCTCTTCGTGGTGCACGTCGTAGTGGTGCGCGATGCGTTCGGCGAGCTCAGTGTATTCGAGCGCATGGTTCTCTTTCAGAAAATGTTTCTCGCGCAAAACTTCAAGCGGCTCGCGCACAAAGCGGTCAGAATTGAAAGCTGGCCGGCAGCTTTCTGACTTTGCCGCAGCGCCGATATTGTGCACACGCGCGAGCAGCCGGCCCAAAATCTGCAGGTCGATTTCGCTCAGTTCTTCGGGTTCACGGCCCCCGGTTCTCGGCCAGATCGCAAAGAAAATTCCCTGTTCTTCGAACAGGCTCTTGCCGTCGAACCGTAGCGGCGCGAGTGCGGGCACTTCTTCGGCGGCCAGCTCAAACAAGAACGCATGCTCTTCGAGAATCTGTTCACGTGTCCACCTTCCGGGTCGGTAAAATTTGGTAACGATGTGTTTGCCCGATTCGAGCCTCAGGTCGAACACACGGTTCTCCATGCTGTTCAGCTGCGAGATGTGGCCGCTGGGTTCAAGACCTAGTTTAATGACTGCGTCGATAATTTCGTCTGGGGTCAGGCGATAGAAAAATTCCGTCGGTTGATTTTCAGCCATTGCCGATTCGTGATGGCCAAAACCGTGCGCCCGTCAGCGCGAGGCGAGCAGGCGGCGAAAATTGGATATTTCGGGAAAATACCGCCCAAAGTCGTTGATCGGTACGCGCTTCGCTGTTTGTGATGCCGCAGTGATCTCGAGCAGGTTTTCAGCGCTTGAGCTGAGTTTGACACCGGAGTTCTTATTTTGTTGCTCTGCCGCGCCTTCGACGACTGCGATTCTGATGCCGCTCATGCGGTTCTGCACGAGCAAGCGTGACCCAGCAAGCTTGATTTTATGCGCGCCGAGCTGCAATACAGCGCTGAATTTTACATCATGGTGCGCGATCACAGCGGTGCCGTAGAGCAGGTCAATCAGCGTGTCGTTCTGCTTGTTTTGCGTTACCCTGATGACAGAGTCTGTCGCTGCCTCGAGCGTGAATTTTTCGGGCAGGTGCAGCGTGCTGCCGGCCGGCAAAGCGGCATTCTGCGTTGAGGTCAAAGGCTGGTTATTCAGCAGCCAGCCTGACGGCGCAGCCGAAGGTTTTTTGGTGCAGGCTATGCAGATCGCGAGCAATGAGGATATAGTAATGTAACGCATCACGAGAGCAAATCGGGCCGGCGTTACCCAAGAAGTCTGCTGTCTGTTGAGCCTTGTGTGCATACTTTCAGCCATTTACCATCTCAATGATGCGGTGCACAGTTTTTTTGTGAGTGCTATTTCGCATTGCCTTATTCTTCTGAAAATCAGGCTTATGCGCTAAGCTGCTTGACAAAGGCCAACTGGCTCGTCATCGCCGCGCCTATGAACCGGAATACACCTGCGGCGAGCACGCATAAAAAATCTCGGCAGGGCAGCACCCTGTCGCAACCGCCGTGGAGCATTGGCCCGCACGAAGATCGCATCCGTGCGAGCGC
>JAKQXK010000711.1 GCA_029561505.1 Spirochaetota bacterium
ATGCTGGTGCTCTGCACCGTCATCTGGGGCGGCACGTTTCCCGCAGTCAAGGTTGCGCTCGCATTCACGACCCCCTGGATCATCGTCGCGTTTCGTTTTACCGTCGCCGGCCTCATCTTCGCAATACTCTACCGCCGCGCCGCATTTCGGGTTGCACCGGTCATTTGGCTGCGCGGCGCAATTCTCGGTTTCTTCTTTTTCATCGGCTTCACTTTGCAATCGATGGGGCTTGAGCATACCACAACCTCGCGCTCAGCCTTCATCACTGAGCTTTTGGTGCTCTTCACTCCGATTCTCTATTTTATTTTCTACCGCCGCCTACCATCGCGCTATACGCTGACCGGCGCTGTGCTCGTACTCGCAGGGCTCTATTATCTCACCTCACCCGACGGTTTTATCGACTGGAACCGCGGTGACTGGCTAACCCTCGCGTGCGCGGTAGCCTTTAGCGCGTATATCATCGGCGTCGGCGCGTGGAGCAACGCCGAAACGCGCAGGCCGCTCGCGACGTTGCAGAGTCTCACCGTGGCTTTGCTCGCTTTGCCAATGGCTTTGCACAAAGGCATCTACATACCGCCGACACTCGATCTGTGGCTCGCGCTGCTCTATCTGACGCTTCCCGGTACAGTTTTCGTCATCATGTTGCAGATGCGCTTTCAGCCGCTCACGACACCCTCGCGCGCGGGGGTTATCTTTGCGCTCGAACCTGTCTTTGCGACATTCTATGCCTTCATGCTGGCCTTAGAGCCTTTAAGCGCGCGCGGCGTTCTGGGCGCAGTTATTGTCACTGCAGGCGTAGTGTGGTCAGAGGCTGGGCACTTGTTATTGCGGCGCGGTGAGACCGTTCAAAAATGATGTAGAAGTTCATTTTTTCTCAAACAGCTACTCGTCTTTTGTTAAATAACTCCGCAGCTTGACCGCGTCACCTGCAATCGCGTCGGGCACCTTCTGCATCTTAAGTGTACCGAGATCAAAACACGGCATATCGCTGCGTGTGTGGTGGCCTTTCGTGTCGGGCGTTTCAAATGTAGCGGTGCGGGCAATGTTGCCGTCACTGTCGATCGCGAAGAGTCGCGCACGGGTATTGCGGTAGAAGCTGATGCGAAACGCATTTGGCTCATACAGGGTGTATGCGCCGAGCTCTGTTTTTGAGAACACCGTCACTGAAGCATACTCTGAAGCTGAACCCGAGAGTGTGCCCTTAAGGCAGGTCAGGCTCGGTTTCGGGTAGTCGAAGTTCCACCAGGTGAGATCGTCGATTTCGTAGACACGGTATAGCTCTGATCGAACGCGCGCAGCCTTGCCGGCGCGTTTGCTGTATGCGGCGGGTGCGCCCACAGCCGGCGCGGCAGGCCTTTTTCTGGCACGACGCGCGGTTCTGTCTATGGCAACGGGAGTGTCACGCGCTTCTGATTAAACGTCATAGTATGCCGGACTTGCAGCTTTCTTCTGCGCCATCAGCACCGGCGGTAGCATCACCTCTTGGTTGTGGCCGTGTTTTTGCCAGCCCTTCTGTGCATCGTAGTTGTAGACGAAGAATTTGTCCCCAGAGACGTCGGTGCGAAATTTCACTTTTATTTTTTTGCCGGGCATGAGTTTCA
>JAKQXK010000003.1 GCA_029561505.1 Spirochaetota bacterium
CAGCTGATGATGGTGACGCTGATTCTGATTCTGACGATGAGCGTGTCACTGTTGATTTCATGGTTGATTTTGTTGCGCGTCGATTTCGAGTTTTACCGCAATTATTACCTCGGCGGATTACCACCCGTAATGGCGCTCGTGATCGGTACGGGAATATTTATCTATCGCGGCAGAACGCGGCTCTTTTACGGGCCGATCGTAGCGTTCGCCCACCTGATGACTGCGCTGATTGCTTCGCTCACAATTATTTTTGGCGGCGCTTACGGGCTCGAATACTGGGTGTTAGTGGTAGTGGGTATCGGAAATTTCGTCCTTCACAAAAAGCCATTGCTCCGGCACAGCGGTACCCTGATATCTTTCGGGATATTCATTGGGCTCAAAGTTTGGATCTATTTTGTCCCGGCAATAATGCCAGTACCACACCCTGGTACCCGCCTGTTTTTTACGGTATTCACCGCGGTGGCACTGTTTCTGATTATGGTTCTCGAATTCCGCTTCATAGCGCACCAAAGCGCAAGAGCCGAAGATGCGTTCATTGCGCAGCGTGATCTCGCCGATAAACTATTGCTCAACATCATGCCGCGCAGCGTCGCAGACGAGCTCAAAGCTAGAGGCAAATATGAACCGCGGCATTACGATTCGGTCACAGTGCTGTTTACTGATTTTGTCGGTTTCACAAAACTCGCCGCCACGATGTCGCCGCACGATCTGCTCGCGTCACTCGAGAGTTGCTTCAGCCAGTTTGACCGCATCGTGCAGAAACACGGGCTCGAAAAACTCAAAACCATCGGCGACAGCTACATGTGTGCGGCCGGAATTCCCGAGCCGGTGAACGATCACGCTGAACGCGCCGCGCGTGCGGCGCTCGAATTTCTGGCTGTCGTCAAAGAACAAAAGGCTCAGGCAGAAAAAAAGGGCGCCTCTTATTGGGATATCCGCATTGGTCTGCACACGGGGCCGCTGGTTGCGGGCATCATCGGTGACCACAAGTTTGCCTACGATATCTGGGGTGATACTGTGAACGTTGCTTCGCGTATGGAATCTGCCGGCGAAGTCGGACGCATCAACTTGTCGGCGGCGACGGCGCACAGCATTGGCGACAACTTTGAAATTCGCTCACGCGGAGTGCAGAATGCCAAGAGCCTCGGCGATACAGAAATGTATGAATTGCTGAGCGCACGGTAGCATGCCACCAGCGAGATTGGTCTCTTTTACGCGGCATTGAGTCAGCGCTGAACCCTCAATCTTCGTCGACTTGCCGATGCCGCAGTACGGGCGGCTGAACGAATCGGTGACTACAAACAGCGCCCGGCTTAAGCTATTGTTGCACTTCGAGCGCGTCTTCGACGCCCTCAACGGTTTTCAGCTCTTTCAGTATATTCGTCAGGTGGTCTTCAGAATCCACTTCTATGACAAAACGGTCGTTGATGTGGCCCACCTGCGAAGTCGTCGCGTTGGCTTCGATGATGTTCGCGCCGCTCTGCGCCAGCTGCTTAACGATATCGAGAAAAATCTGCGCGCGGTCGAGCCCTCTGATTTCAATCGATGCCTGTCGCCCCGTAGAATGACCGACCCAGTTGAGAGGTATCAGGCGCTCTGCCTGTTCAGGGTTCTCGCTCAGGTGCGTGAGAGAGGGACATCCTTTTTTGTGTACCGAGATTACGCCGAGTCGTGAAATAAACCCTGCAATATTATCTGGCGGCGAAGGGTTGCAGCATTGTGCGTACTTTACCTCGAGCTGTGTCTCACCCTGCCAGTCGATCTTCTTCAGATTTGGTTGCGCGACAACACTCGCGCCGAGTTTTTCGCTGCGGCCTGGCTTCGGCCCCTTAGGCTCGGGCTGTTGCTTCTTCTCGTTTTCGACTAGCCTTTCTGCCACAGAAGTGTCGGTCTTGCGAAAGAATGCCTTTAGCTTCGCTCGGGCGTTGGGGGTCTTGAGGTAGTTGAGCCAGTTCAGCGAAGGTTTTACGCTGCTGTTCGTGATAATTTCTATCTGGTCGCCGTTCTTGAGAGGAGTTCTGATGCTCACGAGCCGGTCGCCGATTTTTGCACCTGCGCACCTGAGGCCGATATCGGTGTGAATGCGAAAGGCAAAGTCGAGCACAGTCGAGTTCTCGGGCATCGTGAAAATCTTGCCTTTGGGTGAAATTATATAAACTTCATTCGCCTGGCTGAGGTTCGACACAAGTTCTTGATAGAAATCACCCGAGTCGACTTCGTCGTCTGAAATCGCCATGTTTTGCAGATCTAAAAACTGCGTCTCGAACGTTGCCTGATCGCCTGGTTTTTCTTTGTATGCCCAGTGCGATGCGATACCGAATTCTGAAACGCGGTGCATTTTCCACGTGCGAATCTGCACTTCGATGGGCTGCCCGCCCGGGCCGATCACCGTAGTGTGCAGACTCTGGTAGCCGTTTGATTTCGGTACAGAAATGTAATCTTTGAATCTTCCCGGAATCGGTGTCCAGAGTGTGTGCACGAGACCCAACACCGTATAACAGTCGGGCACTTCGTTCACGAGCACGCGCACACCCGTGAGATCATAGATGTCTTCGAACGATTTTTTCTGTTCGATCATCTTATTGTAGATGGAGTAAAAATGTTTCGAGCGGCCTTCGACTGTCGCTTTGATTTTTGATTCTTTCAGGTGTTGCGTTAAAAGCGACATGACCATCGCGACCCGACCGTCGCGCTGGCCCTTTTTTTCGGCGATTTTGTCTTTGATGAGCGCATAGGTAGTGCGATCAAGATGGTAGAGTGCGAGGTCTTCGAGCTCTGATTTGATCTTGTAAATACCCAGACGCCCAGCCAACGGCGCATAAATTTCAAGCACTTCACGCGCGATCTGCATGCCCTTATTAGTTGAGTGAAACCCCAGGGTGCGCATGTTGTGCAGCTTGTCGGCGAGTTTGATCAAGATGACGCGACTGTCGCGTATCGTCGCCATGATCATCTTGCGAATATTGATGGCCTGCTTGTTCTCG
>JAKQXK010000023.1 GCA_029561505.1 Spirochaetota bacterium
AGGGCCCCATGAATCAAGGGCGTTACCAGCGGCGGCCAGAAATGCACACATTTTTGAAGCCTCGGCGGCCGAACAGGTACGCGAGATGCTGACGGCAGTGCTGCGCCCCGAGGGCACGGGAGGCGAGTTTATAGGCGTGCAAGGCGATGTCATTATACAAGAACTCGGCGCTAAGAGTGGTTCAGGCCCGGTCGATACCTGGTTCGTCGGTTATTCGCAAGACCTGCTGCTACTCGTGTGGCTGGGCTTTCGTCAACGCAGCGACCGGCCGCGCGATTTTCATGCAGCGACCCTGTGGTATGACCTGTATCTTGAAACTCTGCCCTGGTTCAGGCCGCGGCCGATGGTGTATGAGCCCGGGCTTGAGCGGCGTTACTTTTGTGCAGAAACAGGATTACCCCCGACACCCGGCTGCCGGCGAATTGCTTCTGCGCTCTTTTCCCGTGGTAGCCGTTCCCAGAATTAGTTTAGCACAGTTCGCGGCTGGGTCGGCGCCCATCGGGATTTCAGTTTACGGCACACTGTGAAGGCAAGAAGAACCTCTATGTATTTCGCAGGCCCACGTACATTTGTCTTCATTTTGGCCTTCAGCATCGCTTCACCGGCTTTTGCCGCGACGGTGCTCAACGACGTTATTGCGGTTGTGGCAAACGCTCCCGTTACCTCAATCGATCTCGCGCAAGAGCTAGACCGTCTCAAAAAACGCAAAGCGCCGGCAAAAGACAAGCGCGGGCCGAAAAGCCAGGCGGTCGATAACCTCATTGGCCGAGCGATTATCGACGTGATTGCGCGCGAAGAGTCGGTGACAATTTCTCCCGAACGTATCAAAAACGCCATCAAAAAAGAAATGGATATGCGCGGCATTCTGCGCGAAGAAGATTTTAAGAAGGTCATCAAACGCGATACGGGCATGGAGTTCGACGACTACAAAGACGAGCTGTCGCGACAGCTGAAGACACAGCAGGTCATGCAGCTCAGGGTTTCTGTACCTAACCCGACACCTTCGCAGGTCGAAGAATGGTACCGGCAGAATAAAAACCGGGTTGGCAAGAAATATACCTTTCGCATGATCTATATTCCCGTTGCAAGCAATGAACTCAAGGTCAGCAACCAAATGAAAGCGGCCCGAGCGATGGGTGCATCGTCGAGCGCGGGGTTCGCCGGCGCCGCCGCGAAATATTCTGCGCACGCTTCTAAAGGCCGCGGTGGCCTGATGGTCGACATGCGTCTCGATCAGGTTGCGCAGATCGACCCGATTTTGGCAGGTGCCATAAACGGCACGCCCATGGGAACAACCTCGCAGATTTTCGTTGGTTCGAACGGCGGGTATTATTGCGTTAGGGTCGAGAGCGCAAGGGCAATCGGTCTTGACGAGGTTTACGACAATGTGCGCGCGATTATCTATAGCCAGAACGAACAGATCGAATATGGCCGCTGGCTCAAAGAGCAGCGCAAGAAAGTTGCTGTGACCATCTACCTCAAAGACTACCAGGAATAGCCGCCGCATCTGCTATGACAGACGCCGCTATACTCATTCACCTTTCTGCCAGCTATGGCGCAGGGTTGGCGCTCGAGAAAGAGGCCCTGCTCGTTAAAGCTTTTGCCGAAAAAATAACAAATGCGGGGCTGCCGGTTTTTCTCGTCGGCGGCAACGCAGAGCTTTCGCAGGCCTTAAAAAAGAGCCTGCAGGTCACAGACTTAGAGCCGCAGATCAGCGAAATAGCGGCGGTCAGGCAGATTTTACAAGACCGCAAGACAGCACACGTCATTGTTTTTACGGGAATATTTCCGCTATACGACGAAGAAATAACCCGCCACCTATTCAAGATTCATACAGAATACCGGGCCGACATCACTTATGGCGAGAACCTGCCGCCCGGGATAGCCGCTCACATTGTGAGCCGCGACCTGCTAGAGTCGCTCGAAGTTATGGAAGCGAAAGACGCAGATGTTGCGGCGGTGGGCGTCAGGGCGTTTGTCGAAAAGAATATCAACCAGTTTCACGCAGAAGTGCACTACCAAGAGCCCGATTTACGTCTGTTGCGGCTCGATTTTTCGCTGGCGACCGCGCGCTCTGTCACAAAAACCCGTGCTTTCGTTGAGCGCATAGACGCGGCGCGCGGTGCCTATGCACAGCTACAGCAGCTGATTCAGCAGGCGCCGCAGCTGCTGCATACTTTTCCGTCATATATCGAGCTCGAGTTCTCAGCAACGACTGAATACAAAAGCTTTTTTTCGCCGCTACGCTATATTGAACAAGCGCCAGCCCAGCTCTCGCGAGCGAACTTTGACAGAGTTAAGGCATACCTGGCAACCGGGCTTGGCGACACCTCGGTTTGTGCTTCGGGGCTTGGCGAACCACTCGAACATCCGCTCGCTGCAGAGTTTCTGTCAGAGCTTCTCGGCAGCGAACACGTGCGCTACCTCTTTATCGAAACAAACGGCATTCACCTCGACCGCCTTCTGCCCCTCATCTCGCACCCACATGCACATAAAATGCGAGTCATCGTGCTCTTAAATTCGCTTGAGAAATATGAAGAATATTCGGGTGCGCCGGCGGCGACGCTCGGCCAGGTGAAGGCCGGCATTAAGAAGATTGCCGATGCTCTCGCCGCGCTGAAGCTCAACGCACAAGAGCAGATCTTCGTGCAGGCCTATAAAGTCGAAGAGAACGAAACCGAAATCGACGCCCTTTATGGACTCGCCGACGAACTCGGCGCTTCATTCTTGTTTCAGAAATTTAACCGGTATGCCGGTCTTATGCCAGAAAGGCGCGTTTCAGATATGACTCCGCTTGAGCGATATTCGTGCTGGCATCTGCGTCGTGATCTTTTTATTAGAGCCAATGGCGACATAGCTTTTTGCAAACAGACAGTAGACCCGAAAAAAGCAACAGCTCGCGGTAACCTTGGCAATGACGATTTGGCTGACATCTGGCAGGGGCAGCGCGCTGATTTTGTTTTAAATTATCACGAGAAATACCCTGTGCACCTGCCGTGCGCGAATTGTGACGAATATTTTACGTTCAATTTCTGAAAGTATCTTACTGATCAACCTGGGTCGATACAATTGGGTGCTCCTGCGCTGTTTGCCATTCGACCTGTGGCCACCAGCGGCTCAGCTGGGTAAGGCCAGGTTCAAAACTTAGGCCAGGTCTCGGCGTGGCAATCGTCACTGAGCGCCGCCTCGCTTCTTTGCTCACACGCTCTATCGGCTCTGTCCAACTATGCATCGCGAGCACAAAGAGGCCCCAGTGCACAGGCAGCATCACACGACCGCGAACCCACTTATGTGCCTTGATGGCCTGCTCGGGGCCAATATGCCAGTCGGGCCAGCTGCGGTGGTATTGGCCAACTTCTATCATCGTCAGATCGAACGGCCCGAGCCTTGCGCCAATCTCTTTCATCGCAGAAAACAGGCCGGTATCGCCCGAATAATAGACGCGGTGTTTTGCTCCGACCAGCGCGAATCCGCCCCAAAGTTTCGAATTGTTATCGATTAGCATGCGACCCGAAGCATGCCTGGCAGGTGTTAGTACAATTCTAAGCGGACCGGAGCGTGAGAAACTTTTCTCTTGCCACCAGTCGAGCTCAACTATGCGGCTTTCGGGTATGCCCCAATATGCCAGATGCGCACCCATACCGAGTGGCACCACAAACACATTATGCCATGCTCGCATCGCGCGAATCGTATGCATATCCAGGTGGTCGTAATGGTCATGCGATATCACGACTGCGTCAATTTCTGGCAGATCGGCGAGCGAAACGGGCGGCGCGTACCAGCGCTTAGGGCCGGCGAAAGGCAGCGGTGAAACACGTTCGCTGAATACCGGGTCGGTGAGCACGCGATACCCATCGATTTCGACGAGCGTCGACGAGTGTCCGAACCACGTCACACGCAAGCCGGTCGCCGGCGCTTTGAGAAAGTCTTCAGACGACCGGGTGATCACTGGTACCGGGCCTGAAGGCGCGACAAACTTGCTGCTCTGTGTCATAGCGAGCATTGCACCCAAGAAGTCATTCTTAAGCGGCTGTGGATTTTCGAACTGAGAAACCTGCCATTGCTGAGAATGTTCTATTGCTTCTAGCCTTTTACCCGAAGCACGCTTACCGAATGCCGACCAACCGGTCGCCAACAAACCTGCGAGGGCGATGACCAGCGCGATGGCCGTGATGCGCACCAATTTCTTAAGCATACAAGTTACCTCTGGAGATTAGCAGAATTCAGAATGACTATTTATAGTCTTTCATTTCGCGCTCGGTGTCGCGGCGAATATCTTTCTCACGAATCGACGAACGTTTATCGTGCGACTTCTTGCCCTTGCCAAGACCGATCAGTACTTTCACGTAACGACCCTTAAAATACATTTTCAGGGGCAGCAGCGCATAACCGCGTTCATGCATTTTGCCCCGCATGCGATCGATCTCTTTTTGCTTAAGCAACAGGTTGCGGGGGCGCAGCGGGTCGTGGTTCATAATATTGCCCTTTTCGTAGGGTTCTATGCGGCAGTTAATGAGCTGCACGAGGGGGCCTCGCAACAGAACGTAACCGTCTGAAATATTCACCTTTTTCTGGCGCAACGATTTGACTTCGGTTCCCGTGAGCGCTATACCGGCTTCGAAATCTTCGACGATTTCGTAATTAAAACGGG
>JAKQXK010000028.1 GCA_029561505.1 Spirochaetota bacterium
TAACTTCTGAACGTGGCGCTCATTTTGTGAGGGTCGCCCGCATCGTAAAAGGCATTGTCGCCATTTTTTGTCCAGAGCGACTGGTGCATGTGGCCCGAGCAGCCCGGCAGGTCTTTGTGCCACTTCGCCATGAAGCTCGGCATGATGCCGAAGCGCGCGGCGATGTCTTTTGCCCCGGCCTTAAAGAGGGTCGCGCGGTCAGCGCTCTCAAGCGCCCCGCTATAGAGAATTGCGGCTTCGTAGACGCCCGGCCCCGTTTCGGTGTGTAATCCCTCTATGGGCACACCGAACGCAGTGAGCTCGTCCATGAGCGCATTAAAGAAGTCACGCTCTTGGCCGGCCCGAATGAGCGAATAACCGAACATGCCTGGGGTGATCGGCTCGGGGCGTATATAACCTTTGTCGTGAAGGCTCTTTGCCGTTTCACGAAAGTTGAACCATTCAAATTCCATGCCGTTTTTGGCGGTGAAGCCCATTGTCTCGGCTTTCGCCAGCACGCGCCTCAGTGTCTGACGCGGACAGATAGAAAGCGGAGCTGTCGCAGAATCGACGAATCCCCCCAGAAAAAACGGCACATCGTTATCCCACGGCACGGTGCGGTGCGTATTGGGGTCGAGCTGCACAAGCGCGTCGGGATAGCCTGTGTGCCAGCCGGTGTACTTTACATTGTCATAGCAGACGTCTGATGAATCCCACCCGAGCACGACATTACAGAACCCAAAAGTCGATTCGGCCGCTGCCCTGAATTTATCGAAGTGCAGATACTTGCCGCGCAATACGCCGTCTATGTCTGCGACAGCAACTTTTACCTTTTTGGTACCTGCATGCTCGAGGCGTTCGAGAATTTTCTTGAAGTCGGCCGAATCTTCCATGAAGCCCTAATCGCGTTAAGGGCTGCTGTTGAAAAGTGCAAAAGCGCGACCAGGGTCTGCGCGGCAGGTCGCTACGATTCTAAATTCAGCCGATGTGCAAAACGATGAAATTCCGGAAAAGCCAGATGGTTTATAGAGCGATTTTCACTTCGAAAATCGCATAACTTTTCCTGAATTTCGTCGTTTTGCGACGTGTCGCGCAGCCCGGCGAAATTTATCGCGCATCCGTAGTACCCACCCGACGCAGGTGCACGAAATAAAAATACAAGGCCCCCAGCGCCAGCAGCAGAATATAAAGCACGCATAGCATCAGGTTAAACCACGCCATTGCGCCAAAGGCAAAAATGGCAATCGCAAGGGCAATGATCGGTGTTATGGGGTAAAACGGCGTGCGAAACGGCCGTGCGAGATCGGGCTCAGATCTTCGCAGCACGATCAGCGACACCATCGCCAGCACGTAGATCGTCAGAGCCCCGAATGCCGCGAGTGTGATCATCTGCGCGGTTTTTCCCGTTAGCAAGATCGCGGCGCCAATCAGCATATTCACCGCGAGTGCGTTCGCGGGGGTCTGGCGGGTATGGTGAAGACGCGCAAACACGTGGTGGATATACCTCGCACGCCCAAGCTCCATCGTGGTGCGGCCGGCGACCAGCAAGATGCCATGAAACGACGCCACCAGCCCCAATAGCCCTATCGACACGAGTAGATGGTACAGCGGGTGGTTTTGCCCGGTAACGTACGCAAGCGCAAGCGGCAGCGGTGAATCTGAAGGCGTCGTCTTGCCTGGCGGAAAAACAACGGAGTGCCAACCGGCGACGCCGATCGCGCCGAAAAAGACGAGCAGCGCGAGAATGGCGAGCGTCGCCATCGAGAGATTAAAACCGAGCGACAGGTCTCGCTGCGGGTTTTTCACTTCTTCAGCCATGTTCGCAACGCCCTCGATGGCGAGATAAAACCAGATAGCAAAAGGTATCGCGGGCAATATGCCCCACCAGCCATTCGGCAGCGCATCTTTCGTGAAAGCTGCGACGCTGAAATGCGGCAGCGTGAGGCCCGTGAAGAGCAAGAGCTCCACCACCGCGAGAATGGTGATGAACACGCCGAAGATCGCCGATTCTTTGACCCCCCAGATATTGAGCGCGGTGAAAATAAAATAGGCTGCAATCGCAAAGGCAATCGCATCGACCGAAGGCACCAGCAGGTTCATGTACGCGCCAATCGCCGCCGCGATCGCGGGCGGGGCAAAAATAAACTCGATGTTCTGCGCCAGGCCCGCAATAAAACCTGCGAACGCACCGAGCGCACGCTGCGAATACACGAACACGCCACCCGCGCGCGGCAATGCCGCCGCGAGTTCGGCATAACTCAGCACAAAGCAAACATACATGAGTGTGATGATGAGCGTCGCAACGAGCATGCCGTAAGGGCCGCTCTGCGGTAGGCCGAGGTTCCAGCCGAAGTACATGCCCGATATGACATAGCCGACACCCATACCCCAGACCGCAAGCGGGCCGAGAGTGCGTTTGAGCGTCGGTGAGCTGTGATTTTCCATAGCTGGCATCGGTGCCTAGGTGGGAACTCGCTGGCGCAATTTTATTCCGGAATATTCGTCGCTAATCGGCACAAATTCCCCCGCGAATCGCTACCGATTCGCTCTGCAAGTGGCGAAGACGCCAGAATTTGTGTCGATTTTTCGCTGGGCCGCGAAACCGCACCGAAAACTCCGGAAAAAATCGCACTGTTTCTTGGCTTTGCGAGT
>JAKQXK010000041.1 GCA_029561505.1 Spirochaetota bacterium
TTTCGAAAAGGCAAAGAGCGGCATAAAGTCGCTCGCACCGATTTGCCATCGTGGCCGGTATCCCGAACGTTACATCAATACCGAGTCACCCGGCTTCGAAAACGACGGAGGCAAGCGGCTGCTGTGGCGCCTGACTGCGCACAATAACCCAGTGATTATCGTTTCGTACAGCAACGCGACAACACCGCGCAACCAGTTGTTCGAGCGCAAAATCAAGAACGGCACAAAATGGGATTTTAAACACATCAAAGACTATCGTCAGTTTTTCGATGAATACCTTCTGAACACCAGCTTTCCCGAAGGTGTTTATACCCATATCAGAGGTTTTATCGACATGGAAGGCAACTACGAAATCAACAAACCCTTCTGGGATATGCTCGCCTATATCAGGCTCGAGGTTGAACGCGACCCGACAAAGTTTTTTTACAGCGCAGCCCGCATCGACAAATTCGACGCGTACGCCGGGCACATCGCGATGATCAGGGCGCTCGACCTTAGCGGTGTCGAAGATGCCGAGGGTGTGATACGCTATACGAACAAGCAGCAGAATGTCGTGCTCGATCTGGTGACGAACCCCTACGTGCCGCATTACATTGGTAGTTCTGGCGACATACGCAAACTCACAAAAATGCAGGTGTCGGGCGCACCGCAAATAACGCGGCAGCGCGCGACGCACTTTAAGATGGGCGACTGGACAATCGAACGCGTGCTCAAGACGACAAAATTTCTTGAGCCATTGCGCCAGGTTCCGCTTGAGATCAGTTATGCGCGGCGCTGAAGCGATGCCCGCCCTTTTGAGGATATCTCAGGTCGCGGCAATTTTTGCCGCGCTTTCGGGCATGCTCCCGGTTCACGCCTTGCCCTCTCTGACCGCGCAGAAATTTGTCACGAATCTCGGGGCGCGCTTCACGGCAGTGGGCGAGCAGCACCGTGGCAAAATACGCGATTGTATCGATGAATCGCAGTCTGCGGCAGCGGTGAATCTGAAGATCAGAAACAAACCCTTCGACTATTTCGAACCAGCCGATGGTTACGCGCATTTCATCGGCGCGTTTAAGGGGTGGCCGCTCATGCTGTCATTTGCCAACGCAGACTCCCAGACAAAAAGGCGCACAGTCGTGATTCCGTTTCGTGGCGACACATTTGGTTACCATAAGTCATTTCTGACGCCGGCAATCATTGAGTATGCAGCGCGAGACGAGCAGAAGTTTCTGGTGTTTCCGGGCGAGTTTATTTATGTCAAAAGACCGGCAGATGCCCAAACGGCCGATGAAATTTTGCCGGTGATGTCGCTTTGCCACAACCGGTCATACTGGTTTGGCCGTGTCGGCCCCGAATGGCCTCTGATCGAAGAGCATGCGTGGCCGCTCATCGAAGAGCTGTTTCCCTTTGACGTGAACTTCGAATTCATTGCGTATAGCAATGGTACAGTGAGCCGCAACGCCTTTCTGCGGCGCGAAGCGACGCATGAAATTCAACCATATAAGAGTGCAGGACTAAGCCCAAAGCAATACCTCGACTATTATGTCAGTTATCACTCCGCCCCCCCCGTGCAGAGCCAGCGCATCAAAAACCTGATCGACATCGAAGGCAATTTTCGCATCAGCGACGATCTTTTTGATCTGATCGCCTTCATTCGCGAGCAGATCATGCCCGACGCAACGCGGTCTTACTA
>JAKQXK010000050.1 GCA_029561505.1 Spirochaetota bacterium
ATCGATTCAGACATCTGACAGCATGCTGTCGACGGCTATTCAACTCAAGCGCGGGTAATAGATAAGGCGGGTTGATTGGCGACATGGGTAAATAACCGTATCGATTTCTTTGGTAGAGACGCGCACGCTTCGACTGCGCTCCGGAAGCCGGAGACCGAAGACGGTCACAGCGCAGGTCGCTGCGTCTCTACGAGGAAAATTGTTATGGGTATTTTGTTTATGTCGTTGTCGATGGCCCACGCTGAGAATAAAACAACATTAACTTTGAAATCCGCATTCGTGAGCCCGAAGGCGACTGTGTGCCTCGGTGACCTCGTGCAATCACAGGGCGTGGCGGCGCGTGAAATGGAGAAACTTAACCGCTACTGCCGCATTGAACTCAAAGGCGAGCGCACTGTGCTGAACACTAAAGAGATCGAACTGCATGCATGGGCAGCAGGCGTGATACCCGAAAACATTTCAGGCGGCCAGATCACAATCACGCGCGGCGCGATACCGATCGGTGAGGTGTTGACGCATGCGCCGGTTACAGGCGCCGCCAAACCCACGCAGCGCATTCGCCGCGGCAGCACGGTGAAGCTCGTGCTGAAAAGCGCGAACATGCAGATCGCGCGCGACGCGGTAATACTGATGGATGCTTTTCCCGGTGAAACTGTCGACGTGCGGCTTTCGGGCACGCGCAAGAATCTGCGCGCACGCCTGGTGAGCAGCGAAGCCGCGGAGCTTGTGCAATGACTCGCCGCCAAAACTTGCAACAAAACAAGTTTTGCGGCTTCGCCGCACAACTTGTTTTGTTGTTAATTGTCGGCGCGTCAGCGCCGATCACGCCACAGGAAAGCCTGTGGCGTGATCAGAACCCCTACGTTGCACCACCGCGCGAGGGCGAGATCGTTGCGATCGAAGTTAATGAAAGTTTCACGCTGGTCAGCGACGGGCAGTGGAACAGCTCGCAAAAGTTTGAAACAAAGCTCGTGCCCGACACGAAGAATATTCCGTTTCTGACAAATTCGCAGCAAAGCAAATCAAACAGCAAAAGTTCACTGAACAACTCAAAGAATCGCGACAGCTACCGCTTTCAAATCACCGGCATTCTCGGCGCGCGTCAGGCCGACGGCAATTTTCCTGTGCAGGCAACCAAGTCTCTGAACATCGACGGCAAACCCGTGCGCGTGCAGCTGAACGGCATAGTCGATGCGCGCCGCATTCGCCAGGGCACGATCGAGTCGCGTTTTATTGGCAACCTGACGCTCAATGTACAATCCGAACCACCGTTTCCCAAAGACCAGAAGCTGAACCTCAAGCCACCGGCCGGCACCGACCCGAACTCGAAGCCGACGATGACCGAATTCAGCGACCAGCTGCGTAAAGAACTGCTGATTGAGCACATGAAGCAAATACTGGGAGGAATGAACCAATGAGAATTGCATTCGCAATTCTCATTGGTTCGTCTGCCTTTAGCCTGGCGGCGCTAAACCTGACAGTTCGCGACATCGCGCGCATTTCGTGGCACCGCGAGAACCAGGTCTCGGGTTATGGTGTCGTCATTGGCCTGAATGGCAGCGGCGATTCGCGCTCGCAGCTCGCGATGGAAACTTTGCGCAAGAACCTCTACAACCGCGGCATCGACCTCGGTGATAAAACGCTGCAGGCGAAGAACATCGCGGCGGTTATGGTGACGGCGAATATTCCCGTGCATGCCAGACCCGGCGACCCGGTCGATGTCTGGGTGTCATCGATCGGCGACGCGCGCGCTTTAAACGGCGGCATGCTGCTGCAGACTGCGCTCACCGGTGCCGATGGGCAGGTTTACGCTGTTGCGCAAGGGCCGATTTCAGCCCCCCTGCCCCGGCCCACGGAAAACAACAACCTTCAGCTCTATAACTTTTCTGTTTATAACAAGCGCATACCGCCTAACGACCGCCTGACGCAAGAGCGGCACAATTCGGCTCACATACCTTCTGGGGCAATCATCGAAAAAGCGGTTTCGCAGCCAACCGTACTCGTCGACGACACGAAAAAAACAAAATCATCGAAACTTTCGCTGCACAATTTTGACTTCATGACGGCGCGCAACGTCGTCGCGGCGATCAATAAAAAATTCGCAAACACCGCCGCGCTCGCGAACGACGGCACGATTACGCTCAACATACCCTACGCGAGCGACCATGTCGACTACCTGAGCAAAATTCTGCAGGTCAAGGTTGATGTTCCCGAACGCACCCGCGTCGTGCTCGACACGCGCACCGGCACGATAGTCGCCGGGGGCAACGTGGCGATCTCGAGCGTCATGGTGACACATAACGGCATGCAGGTCGAAGTCAGCAACAAGCAGGCATATACCTATGGTGAAGAAAAATCGCCCGCAAATGCCGAACTAAAAGAAGGCGCAACCGTCAAAGAACTGGTGGATAACCTGAACAAACTCGGCCTGACATCGGCTGAGATTATCGACGTGATTAAGGCAATACATGCCGCCGGCGCGCTACACGGGGAGCTAAGTATCTTATGAACATAAACGCTATCAATCCATTGCTTTTGCCACAAAAAGAAAACCCGCGTGTGGGCAAGGCTGACAAAGAATCAAAGGTCTCGTTTCAACAGCTTTTGAACGACCTCGTGCCCAAGAATCTTGACGGCAAGGTTTCATCAGAGACCTTCAGCCGCACGCCGCGCCGGGAAAAAATTATCGAGCACGTCGGTAACAACCCCGAACGCAAAAAGATGCTCGAAGCGGCGCGCCAATTTGAGAACTTTTTTCTCGAGAAAATGTTTCGCGAAATGCGCAAGAATATGGGCAAGAACGATATTCTGCACGGCGGTTCAGCCGAAGACATTTTTCAGGATATGCTGCTCACAGAGCGCGTGAACACAATGACGCAGACCTCTTCGCTCGGTCTCGCAGAACAGATTTATACAGAAATGCAGCGGGCGCAAAAGTAAGCCACACCACAAGATTAAAGCCACAGGGGTTGCAGAGAGCACAGAGAGAAAAAGTCGCATGAAAAACCCAGTGCCCACCTTTTTCTCTGTGGTGAAATTCTTTTTCTGTCTCGCTTGTATCACCTGCGCTGTCTCGCTTCACGCTCAGGGCGCAACCGAAAAGCCCGTTTCTGCCGAGGCGGCAAAACCTACCGAGCCGGCCGCGGCCGCGGCCACGGCGACCAAACCGCAACCGGTTAGAAATCCCCCCAAGAGCGCAAACCTGAAACGCGCAGAAAAACTCTATTTCTCAAAAAAGTATGAAACCGCCGCCGCGCTTCTGCGCAAGATTGTCGAAGAAGAACCCGAGAATGGCCGCGCGAATTCGCTGCTTGGCGACGTCTATTACCTTCAGGGCTTTCATGAAAAGGCGCTCAGCCACCTGATGCGTGCGTCAGAGCTCAACGAAAACAAGGCGCCTGACCTGTTTCGGCTGGGCCAGGCTTACGAAAAACTGAATAAGCCCAAAGAGGCGGTGCGGTCTTATCTCAAGGCCTACGAACAAGACGAAACGATGAAAGAAACTCTCTTTCATGTCGGGTTTGTTTATCTGAGCCTTGAAAGAAACAAGAAGAAGACAATCGAATACTGGCAGAAGTTTGTCGACGAGGCCACAACAGACCCGCAACGGGAAAAGGTTGCCACCGTGCTCAAATTTTTGCGCGACCCGAATTTTGTTTTGCCCGACAAAAACAGCCCCATCTCGCTCGAAGAAGCCCTGATGCTCGGCGGTGCAGCGGGCCCGGCTGAAGCGACAACCGGAGACGACAAAGCTGCCGGCCACGAAAAGGCAAAAGAGAAGAACGATGGCAAAGAACTTCTCGACGACGACTCGCTGAACTAAAATCTATACCATGCCGAATTCGAATGACCGCCGCAGCCAGCACCG
>JAKQXK010000056.1 GCA_029561505.1 Spirochaetota bacterium
ATTTCAATCAGGCTCACTTTCGTTCGTTGCGAGTTACTCGGCCGGTGTCGATGCCGCGAGCATGACAATAGCGGGTAGCAATCCTTAGCAAGGGAGAACATGGCCACCAAGATGCGACAATATCTCCCTTTAGTGGTCGTACTCGCCGCTAACATTCTATTTTTTCTCTGGCATGATCTGCCCCAGGCACTGAGCACGATCACAGAAGGGTGCGTGTGAGGTGAGAGCCATGTTGCGCGTGCTGCATATATTATTGCCCCTACTGCTGCTGGCAGCTTCTGCCTGCAAGAGCTGGGGCAAGTTCTGGCAGACGGAAATTGTCTACCCTTCGAACCCGCTGATGGTGACGCAGAATGTCGCGATGTCGCCCGTCACCCCGTCAATGCCCGGGGCCGCACAGAGCTGCAGTGTTTCACCGGCGTTGCCCGAAGGTTTGTCACTCGCCAGTGATTGCACGATCTCGGGTACGCCGACTGCCGGGCAACCTGCGACGACATACCAAATTGCGGCCGACATCGGTTCAGGTACTGTCTCTGGTACCGTAACGATTCGCGTGTTATTTCAACCGCGTTTTCTCTATTCGGCAAATTCGATTATCAACAATAACCTGCTTGCTTTCACGATCAATTCAGACGGTTCATTAACGTCGAGCGCCACCTACACATCGGGCACAAACCCACGCTTTGTGTTGGTACATCCACATGGCAAGTTTCTCTATGTTGCGAACCACGGCAGCAACGACGTCTCGACATACCAGATCAATGCCTCAACGGGCGCGCTCACGCCGGTAGGCGCCACAGTGAGCGCGAGCCTGAATCCGTATTCGCTGGCGAGCGATCCGCAGGGCAAATTTCTTTTCGTCGGTCATGAGGGAACCAATACTGTCGCCGCTTATACGATAGAAAAATCCACAGGTATACTAACAGCCGTCCTTGGTTCACCGTTTAGCGCCGGCACGACGCTGGTCTCAGTGCACGTCGATCCGACAGGAAATTTTCTCTATGTCGGCGATGCGGCGAACGTGACAAATGCTCGTGTATTCAGAATAAACCAGGTCACGGGAGCGCTCAGCGAAATTTCTGGTTCACCATTTCTCGCAATCAATGATGCCCTGTCAGTGCACGTACACCCGTCGGGTAAGTTCGTCTATTACATCAGCTACTTCGGCCAAAATGTCGTCGCCTTTCAGCGCGATGCGGTGAGCGGCGCGCTGAGTCAGTTATCAGGTTCTCCTTTTGCTGCAGGTGCCGGCCCCGCGCACGTCGTCGCCGACTTACCGGGTCGTTTTCTCTATGTTGCGAACAGTGGCGACGCGACAGGTACGGTCGGCGTCTCTGGCTTCAGCATTGATTCAGCGAGCGGATCTCTGACGCCGATTTCCGGATCACCATTCGCGTCGCCGCAGAACCCGATTGGACTCGCGCTGGCAGAAACCGGTGGTTTTGCTTACGCGTGCGGAACGGGCAATGAACAGATTACCGCATACAACGTGAACCAAACCACCGGAGCGCTCGGCATCATCGGCAGCGTAACAGCAGGCACAGATCCATTCAAGGTAGCTATCGCAGGCAGCAATCCTTAAGTATTTCCAGTTACTTCTATCAGTTCTGGAAATTTCCATTTTAAATCTAAGAGCCTGCCCCGAGTGTGCAGCCAAAAGGGTTTGACCAATCGCTGGATAGGCTGAGGGAGGTTTTATGAGAAAGAGCATTTTTGTTTGCGGCTTGGTAGCTACGGTTTCAAACCCGTGGCTGCTAAGCTGCAAGAACTCGGGTGACGCAGGTACGACCACTGGCGGCACGTCTTCAACGCCCGTCAGTTGTGCCGCTGCCGTTGCATCTGACAGCCTAACCATGGTTTGCGTACCTGGCACCACGAATTTCAGCATGGGTTCTGCGGCGGTCGGCGGTGCGGCAATACCCGTGCATACCGTCGCCTCGATTACGGCATTTGCCATGGCCAAATACGAGGTGAAATATGCCGACTGGTTGACGGTGAAGACTTATGCGACTGGTAACGGCTACACCTTTGCGAACCCGGGCATTCAAGGAAATAGCGGGGGTGGCACCAACCAGCACCCAGTGACAACCGTGAATTGGCGTGACGCCATTGTCTGGTGCAATGCTGCTTCGCAAAAGGACGGCTTAACGCCAGTTTATTATACCGATTCGGGATTTACCACGCCGTTGAAGACCTCAACCAACGGCGGCTCGGCAACCGCAGCAGGCCAAGAAGACAATCCCTACGTCAAATGGTCAGCCAACGGCTATCGCCTGCCCACTGAAGCCGAGTGGGAGTACGCAGCCCGCTACATTGACGGCACCACATTTATGCGCGGTGATGCCCCGAGTGGTTGGCAAGATAACAATACTGCGAATGCCACAGTGGATACGGCTGAAAATAATGCGGTGGCTTGGTACACGACGAATTCTGGCGCGGCGACTCACCCGGTCGGAACTGCTCTCGGTAACGCGCTGGGCCTTTTTGATATGAGCGGCAATGTTGATGAATGGGTTTGGGATTGGGTAGGTACTTATACGACGGCCACACCGTATATCGATGCCGATAGCCAAGGCCCGACAACCGGTATAAGGCGTGTGCTTCGAGGCGGTAGCTGGCCCGGCGCAGCGGCCGACCTGCGGAGCTCAGGCCGTATCAACTATTTCCCCTATGACGAGGCTAGCAGCTTCGGCTTTCGCCCCGTGCGACGGCCATAGGCGTCTCCAACCCGTGATGCGCCTCGTTAGATATTGATCGCAACTTTTTTGTTTTGTTTGTTCCAATAGCGGCGGTACAGCGGGTGAAAGGCACTGCGAAGTTTAGCGGATTTCACACGTTCTGTCCATCTAGTCAATAACTGGTCTGCCTGCTCCCAGGCTGCACGGACAAATTTTTCGCGCACGGCAGCAGGCTTCTTGTAAACAGAAATCTCTGCCCGCACGAGCTCATCTTCGAATGCGTTGCGCTCAGCCAAAAAGTATTCGCCCGCCGCGGTGAGGTTCTTCAGTGCCATGCGGTGCAGCTTCTCATGCCGCCACCATAGCGAATCGTCGGCTTTGGCCCCCGGCGCCGTGAACTTACCGACAGCAAGATTTTTACCAGGAATAAAAAACGGTTTGAACACAGAAATACACGGCGCCGCGGTGCCCGTGAACCAGTAGGTTGATTTGCCTTTCGGTCTCAGCTCGGCGACCATACTCCCGGTTGTCTGGCTGGGTGTTGTCATGCCCGATGCATGTACGCACAGCGATTTCATGCCGGTGCGCGCAGCGTCGGTTTCGTCATGGTAGTGCGAGCGCAGAATCTGCATCGCCGTCTGCGCGTCATAACCCTCTTTGCCCTTGCGGCCAAGCTCTGTCGACAGCGCTTGCCGCACCTTACAGTGCGAGAAGTGCGTGTAGAATCGGTCAGAGAACACCTTACGGAAATTGAAATCGCTCCCTTTAGTTAATCCTCGTTGTTGCGCGAAATCTTTGAGCCCCGGGCTCGAGAGCTCAAATTCGCTTTCTATCGTGAGCCCATTCGAGATCGACCGAAAACCTTTTACTTTCTGCGCGACCCAGTGGCGGTCGACAGTCTCGAGCACCCATGCTTCGCGCGGGTCGGCGATAATAAAACTGTTGTGGTAAAAGAAATCGCGGTTCTCGTAACCCCCACAGGCGTCTTGCCCGTACTCGGCG
>JAKQXK010000073.1 GCA_029561505.1 Spirochaetota bacterium
ACCGTTGTCGCCGGCTCGACTGCGCTCATTTCAACGACTATATGCTTCATGTCGGCGTATGCCTTCGCGCGCAAGACTTTTCCCGGCAAAGAGCTGGTGTATGGTTTGCTCATGGCATCAATGATGGTGCCAGGCATGATCTTCATGGTACCGCAATTTGCGCTCATCGCTGAATTCGGCTGGATGAACACCTGGCTGGCGCTGGTGATACCGCACACGGCGAATGTCTTTGGCATATTTCTGCTGAGGCAATCGGTGGAGCGTATACCCAAATCGCTATTCGAAGCTGCCGAAGTCGACGGCGCGAGTGACTGGCAAACGATGCGGCTCGTCGTCGTACCGCTCGTGTCTCCTGTGCTGTTGACTCTGGTGCTGCTGACGTTTCTCGGCCAGTGGTCCAACTTTCTCTGGCAGCTGATCGTCAACACTCCCGACTCAAACTGGATAACGCTGCCGGTGGGCATTTCACTTTTCAAGGGCCAGTATTCAATCGCATGGGAGAAGATGATGGCGGCGTCGGTGATTTCTGTTTTACCGGTGCTGCTGTTATTCTTGTTTTTGCAGCGTTATATCATCAGCGGCTTGACGCAGGGCGGTGTGAAAGAATGAGATATGGCAGAGTCAATCCCATGAATGCGGGAATCTATTTCCCGCTATGGATTTCCTTAGCGATTCTGGGAGCGATGCCCTTGCATCCAATGATTCCCGCCGCTTCATTTTATCTTGGCGGCGGCGCTGACTACACCGCGGTGGGCGACCGCACAGACTCCGGAGTTTTTGCGAGCGCTGGCATATTAACCCGCGGTGGATACCTGAATCTCGACCTCGGCAAAACACTTGACTCCAACGCCGTGCGCGGTGAACTCGAGTTCGCAAAACTTTTTCCGCTCAGCGATTTCTCACGTGCGATCATGGTCGTGCCGTCAGCGCACGCAGGTGTGTCGGTCAGCCAATATTCGGGCGTCTATGCGGGCCTTGGGGTAAGTCTCTACCCGATTGTGTGGATTTCTTACTCAGTCTATTATTATCCGGCTGGCAACAGCTACCTCGACCGTGAAATCGCAGAAAATACGCTGCGGCTACGCGCGGTCTGGCCGCTTTCAGGGTGAGGCATGGTGTCATTGAACTTAAACCAAAGAAAATCGGGGGAAAACCGATTGCAGCTATGGATTTCCTTTGCAGCAATTATGTTGGCTGCCACAACGTGCGGGCAACGGCCCGGGTCACAGAGTAACAGCCCCCGCACTCTCTCCCTCTGGCATTCGTACAACAACGACGAAACCCGCGTCTTCAACGAAATTATTGCCGACTACCAGAAACAAAACCCGCATATCAAAATCGTCGCCGAGCGCGTACCTTTCGACGGACTGCTACCCAAACTTACATCCGCCGCGATTGCGCACCGCACGCCCGACATTGCACGCGTCGACATCGGTCACATTCCGCGGCTCGCGTGGGGTAAAGCCATCGAACCACTCGACGCGTTTGGCGCAGAAAAGCTGACTCAAGGCATGCACCGCATTGCGAGGCCCGTTGCCTCGGTGCTGATGCCGGGCAAAACTGCGAGTGAAATTTTTGCGATACCCGACCAGCTGACCACGGTTGCGCTGTATTATAACAAAGACCTGATGGCTGCAGCCGGTGTGGCGGTGCCCCGCACACTCAGCGAATTAAAAGCCATCGGCAAAAAGTTTTCAGCACGGGGGAAATCCTCAAAGGCTCTGGCGATCAACTCGTCGTTGTGGTGGGTAATGCCGTGGCTGTTCTTGCACGAAGCGCAGGTACTTTCGCCGCAGCTCGACAGGTGCCTCTTGAGTTCAGCCGAAGCGGTGGCGACGCTCAAATTTTTACGCGACCTCTATACCGACGGCGTCGAAGCTGGTGCATGGCTTTCAGGTGCGATCAACCCCGATCAGGGTTTTATGACCGGGCGTTATGCGATGATTCTGTCGGGCCCATGGAACCTGCAGACGTTCGGTAAGATTAATTTTGGTGTGAGCCTCGTGCCCGGCAACGGCGACGTCAAATCGGCCTCGAATATTGGCGGCTCTGCAATGGTCGTCTTTGCCGCCTCACGCGAAAAACAAGAATCTTACCGCCTGCTCGAATATCTTGTTTCAGAACCCGTTCAGAAAAAATGGATTCAGGGTACGGGTCAGCTCAGCGTGAACACGGCAGCGAACCGAGCTATGGCAGCGTCGTTGTCAAAAGATCTCAAGGTTTTTCTCGAGCAGCTCGACTATGCCGGCGCGCGGCCTGCCCTGCCCGGTTATGACGCACTCGAAAGCATCGTAGCCCCGTACCTCTACGCGGCACTCGACGGTTCGCTGACAAGCCGCGAGGCGCTTGAACGGGCGTGCGCAGACGTAGAGAAAAATTTGCTCGGGCCGAATAGGTGAACACGCAACCAGAGCTGAAAGAATATGCCAACTGTGCTGCGAATACGAAGCTTTCGATTCCACTTTTATTCGAACGAGGGCATCGAACCGGCTCACATTCACGTTGACACGCCCGATGGCGAATGCAAGTTCTGGCTGAATCCCGTAGAATTGGCTCGCGCCGGTGGGTTGCCGCCGCGAGTATTGCGGGAAATACAGAGTCTTATATTGGAGAATGAAAGGTTCTTATTGGAGAAATTTCATGAGTACCACGGCAGATAAAGTCACAAAAGAGAAAGAGACAGTCGCTGTTGCCGTTAGAGCAGAGGGGCGTACGATTATCGTAGAACTGTATGACGGTCGCACGGTCAGCTTTCCCGCTGATCGATATAAGATTCTACACAAAGCTAAAGACCACGAACTGAGAGCAGTGACGTTGCGAGCTGGCGGCACGGCTTTGCGTTGGGAGAATCTGGACGAAGACCTTACCGTCGAGGGCATTGTGGCTGGAAGATTTCAGCTGTAGATTATGTCTCATCACCTAGCTATGGATTTTCATAGCTATGCACATGTATTGGCAAACCCGGGCCAACCCTCACAAACTATTTACTTTACTCGCTGATCGCACGCCTAAACTGACGCCCATGCGGCAAGGCATCAAATTTTTGTTTGCCCTTGCTGCCGCCATCGCGCTCGCCACAAGTGCCTGCAACAGCGAGCAGAAACAGCGCCAGTATATTCCGATCATCGACCTAACCGACGCCGATGGCAACGTCATCGACACGCCTTGCACAAACCCGCAGTCACCAAACTCTTACGCGCAACCAACGGCAGCCCAGTGGCCGACGATTCGCGACATGAAAATGGGCGCTGTGTATGATGGCGCGAACACCACTTTCAGATTTTTCGCTCCGACTGCGCAGCAGGTAGAAGTTGTTCTCTACGATACCGCAGCACAGAGTCTCTTTAGCCCAACGTCTGTGGTGCCGATGACGCGTGACGGTGCGGGCAATGCCGGGTTCGGCGTGTGGAGCTCAGCCGCGTTGACGGTTGCCGACGCGCGCCCGGTCTCTGCGGCAGGCGCAGGCAAGTATTATTACCGTTATCGCATCAACTGCATGCAGAATTATGAGAACAAAACAATCGCCGAACGCGATCGTTACATCACCGACCCCTACGCGCTCGCGAGCGCCGGCTCGCATGGCCACGGCATTGTCATCGATACGCAGTGGCTCGTGAATGCGGTCTTCAGCGGCTGGTCGAATGCCACCGACGGAGTTACCTCAGACATCGGCGGCGCCAACTGGTTTGGCACCGCCCGGCCAGCGACGGCAAATTATATCGTCTACGAAACACACCTCGACGACATGTCAGGTTCTGCTTCGTGTCTGCAGAGCCACGCAGGTAGCACGTGCAAAACGAACGAGCAGAGTTATTACGCCGGCAACGGTGCGCTGATGACCGCGCTGGGGGCGACCAGCGCTGACAACCTCTCAGGCAAATACGCAGGCTTTGAGGCAATGGCGACGCATCTCTCTTCGACACTAGGTGCGAACGCCGTGCACCTAATGCCGCTGCACGAATCATCGAACGACAACAAAGACAACCCCGAGAGTTATAGCTGGGGATATCTGCCGTCGTTGCTGTTTGCCCCTGAGTCGTCGTATTCTTCTTATTGCACGCGCGCCAACGCCAACGAAGCCTGCACGTATGCCGACGCGCGCGCGGGCTACCAGGTGCTTGAACTCAAACGCCTCATCAAGAATCTGCACTCGCAGGGTATTGCGGTGATTCTCGACGTGGTACTCAACCATACCTCGAATGCGTTCAACTATCTCTACCAGGCAGACCCGTTCGGTCGTTATTACTTTCGCACTAACGGCCTCAACTGGTCGAACATCGGTACCGGTAACCAGATCTTCGATGACCGTAAC
>JAKQXK010000089.1 GCA_029561505.1 Spirochaetota bacterium
GATTGCGGTTGTTGATACCCAAAATGCGGATATCAAGCGCAAGCGCGCGCTCTAACTCTGTTTCTGTCAGCACTTCGACGAGGGGCTCCATACCGAGAGCGCGGCCGTGCGCAATAAACGCTGAAAGTTCGGCGTCAGTGAGTGAGGCGACGATGAGCAAGAAACTGTCTGCCCCGGCGGCGCGGGCCTCATCGATCTGCTTGCGGTCGACGATAAAATCTTTTCTGAGTAAAGGCAACCGGGTCAGCGGACGCGCATTCTGCAGATCATCAATAGAACCGTGAAAGTGCGCGGGTTCGGTCAGAATACTGAGCGCTGCGGCATAAGGCGCGTAAATCTGCACAGCCTCGGCGACGCTGATGCCTTCTTTTAGACTGCCCTTAGAAGGGCTGCGGCGCTTAAGCTCAGCAATCAGCTGCGGCATCGGCCCGCGGCGGCGAAGGGCTGCCGCGAAGTCTAGCTGAGATGCGGGGCCGGGAGCCACCGGTGTCAACGCGGCTGCGCGCACGCGGCTTTCTGCACTGATCGTATCGAGTACGCTCGGCGTCTTGGCATCTTTGCCTCTGGTGACCATTTTATCTGCGTGTACGTTGCTCATAATCCGCCGAATTTGCCAATGAGTAAGGTCGCAACACCCAGAAAAACGGAAAAGCCACACATGTCGGTGAAGGTCGTCGCGATCGGGCCTGCGGCGAGGGCGGGGTCGAGGCGAAAAAAACGCAAAACGACCGGCAGAAGCGAGCCGACGAGTCCAGCGATGAACATATTCGAAACGAGCCCGGTGAACATACAAAAGGCAATACCCGCACGCTGTGTGTAACTATAGACAAGAATCGCCGCGAAGCTGCCGATTGCGAGGCCGTTCAGTGATGAGACCCCCACTTCTTTGGCGATCACCTTACTGACATTCTTGCCGTTGATCTGCCCAAGAGCGAGCGAGCGCACAACGACCGTCACGGCCTGCATGGTCGCGTTGCCCCCCTGCCCGCCAATCACCGTCATGAGCGGTGCGAGCAGAATCACTTTCGACAGCGTTTCGTCGAAAAAGGTGACTATCCACGCTGACAAAACCTGCGTCGCCAGATTGATGGTAAGCCAGGGCAGTCGGCCACGCGCCATTTGCCCGAGAGATTGCACGTGCGGAGCGTCTTGCGTTACGCCACCTAAACGCAGCATGTCTTCGGTCGCTTCTTCTTCGAGTACGTCTACAACGTCGTCGACCGTAATATGGCCGAGCAGCACACCGCGCGAATCGACGACGGGCAGGCTCAACAGGTTGTAGTCTTTGAAGATTTTGGCTACGGTTTCCTGGTCTTGCTCGGGGCCGACCATAACCTGCGCGGGCTGCATAATCTCTTGCGCCTTGCGCGATGATTTTTCGAGAATCAACTTGCGTATGGGAATGTATCCCACAAATTTATTGCCACGATCGACGACGAATGTGAACTGCAGGTCTTCAAGTTGATCGTGTTTGACGAGCTTCTGAAATTGGCTGACGATAGACTTGATGGTCGCGTGACGGCTCACCGCAAGAAAATCTGAGCTCATCAGCGCGCCGGCCGTGCCTTCGGGATATTTCAGAATTTCTTTTATTTTGCCCGTATAGTTTTTGTCGAAGCGGCGCAGAATAAAATTCGTGTCGCGCGGGTTGAGCTCGCGCAGAATAACCGCAATGTCGTCGGTCTCGAGCTCTTCGAGCCGGTCGAAGATCCATGCGGTGTCTTTTGAGCGAAAGATCGCCTCGCGCTCGTCTGAACCGAGCTCGGTGAGAAACTCGGCGGCGTATTCGCTGGTCAACTGCCCCAGAATCATTTCGCGTTCTGCTTCGTCGAAAGAATCCCATAAGAGTGCGAGCGAAGTCGCATGCAGGCTGTGCAAAGCGCGTTTCAGCAAGACGAACCTTCGGCCCCGGCAGAGTTTGCGCAGCAGTTCAACGATCTCAGTATAGTTCGTTTTTGTCAGAAGGTGAAATTTCTTTTCGATCGTGTTCATTGAATCAGGTTAATACCACAAACAGCAAACTACGGGCCTAGCTGCTGAAAGTCCAGATATACCAAACAACTGCGCTGCCTACCACACCCATGCCGATTTTCACGGCGAGCAAGGGTACGATAAAAATTGCCGTCACAGACATGGTTACGGCAATCATCAGCGTGGCGAAAATCTTGACTTTCAGGGGAATACGGCGCTCATCGCGAAACACCCTGATCATCGGACCAAAGTAACGATGATCGAGCATCCATTGATGCAACCGGTCAGACCCACGGGCAAAACAAAAACCGCTGAGCAGAATAAATGGTGTCGTCGGCAAAACAGGTGTGACGACACCAACAATACCGAGCACGAGCGAGGTTATGCCGAGAAAAATATATAAATAGCGTAACGACCGGGAACGCGAGAGCGTTGTGGTCGAATGGGCTTCTCGCTCAGCGATTACCCTTTCGGGTGAACGTTTGCCGGCACCCGTGCGTACCATAACATGCCTGACTACTTCGCGGCTTCTTCGACGGTTTCAAAAATCTTGAACATCGATTCGAGCTTTGAAAGTTTAAAGAGCGTCTTCAGCGTTTGGTTCAGGTTCGCCAGGCGAATTTCGCCCCCGTAGTTTTTCACGTCACGCAGAATGGTCACCAGCGCGCCTAACGCCGATGAATCGAGGTATTCGGTATCGTGCATGTCAAACACCACGACCGCCGGTTTTTTTTCCAGAAATTTCGACACCTGCTCGCGAAATTTGCGCGATATAGACATGTCGATGCGAGTTTCTTTGACAGAAAGAATCACGCCCTTCTCGAAAGGTTTATCGACAATCAGCATGCCGTAAAGATTGGCCTGCGGCAGTCGCGTCAATTAAAAAATGCGCATTCGTTCACCTTTGCAAATGGCGCGCCAGAATTGCATAAACCCGGGGCGAATTTCTGAGCGCCAGGTGCCCGACCCCAGGAAGGTTCTCGATTTGTACACGCGGGGTTTTTGCCAGACGCGACATAATCTGCTGCCAGAGTGTGGCGTAAGAATCAGGTTTCGGCAAGGCGCTGGGGCTGCGCACCATACCATCGCCGATAAGCCGATTGAAAATTCCAGAATGCTTTTTTTGCAGCCCCCCTGCGACGAAGACATAGGTTGCATGCGGCAACAATACCGCATCACGTGTCGAAACACCTTTCTGACCTAAACTCAGATCTTTAAGACCTCGGCTTCTGAGGCCAATCACCGACGCCGCGATTAATGTGATAGGGTTTGGTATAAATTGCAACAACTGCTCACCCTTCTCGGCGAGCTTCGCGAGCGGAGCGCCTGCGTGCGGTGTGCCTAGCAGAAAAACCTGGTGCACACGTTTGGGCCAGCGCATATGCAGCGCCCGGGCATGATAAATGGCCGCATGCACCACCAGCCCCCCCATGCTGTGCGCGATGAAGTTAACCTGGCGAATCGATTTGTGTTCGCGCAGTAAATGGTCGACGAGTTCGGCCAATGCACTGCCGTTCTCGCCAACGCTGAGCCCGCTGTTGTAGCGCACATAAAGAGGCTGCAAACCAAAGTCAACAAGCAATTGGCCGCCAAAATCAAGTTCACCACCTTTTGCCTGCCAGCCGAGTTCGGTATCGGCGCTGCCGTGCACAAAAATACAGATATGCGGCCGGCGAATCGCAGGCAAATGTGTGAGAAGTTTTCCCGATTCGCAGAACTGCATCTTGCCGCGCCACTTCACCGGCAACTTGTCGCCGATTACGCCCCGAATTGCGCCACTGACGGTGGTGGCATTGATCTTCTTACGAACTGCCGCGACAGCTTTCTTAAACTTGTCTGCCAATTAGAAATTCTCTCTCATTTTATCATACGCAAAGCGCCCGTGATAGATTATCCAGTTATGGCTGTAATCGGGAATCTGAAAAAGCCGAAGCCCGGGAAAAATGTCGCGCCACCGGCCTAGATCCTCATCTTCGATGTGAAACAGCGAATCGAGATCGGCATAGACGAGATCAACCGGCACCGACGATTTTGACCGGGGTAACTGCGTCGTGATGGCTGTTACCGCCCCCTGAATATAACCAAGCGGGTTAGCAAGCACGTTCATGCCATACCTCAGACCCACCTCAAGATTTGCGAGCATGCCGCGCGTTTCACCCGTTGCGTAGCGCAGGTCGCGCTGCATATTGCCGAGTTGCAGGCGAAATTTTCCCGCATGAAAAAGTTGAGGCAAGAGAGGATTTATAGCGACCGCGCGCTGGATTGCGGGAAACTCGGCGGCGAGGTGCATCGCTGCCAGCGCGCCATACGAATGGCCGACCACAAGACTGCCGTCGAGCTCATGGTGGCGTACCATATTGCGTATCAACTTAAGGTTTTCTTCGAAATCACGCCGGCAATGGCCGCTGAGGCCAAAAAGTTCGGGAACAAAGACCTGGTAGTTCTCAGAGGCAGCTTCGATAAATTCGCGGTAGAGCTTCGGGTGCGCACCATAGCCGTGTAGAAAGAGCATGCGGGGATTTTCAGCACTGCCGTAGGTTTCAATTGTCATGCGATATTTGCCTCAACACAAGAGAATCAGATTACCGCAGAGGCCGCAGAGGTACACCGAGGCAAGAAGATTCTCACTTGGTGAGAATCTCCTTGATCAATCGGTAATCTTCTTGAAGAAAGAGGGGCGTGTAGTGCCCCGCGGGCCAGACACCGTGCGGAGATTTCACGAGTTGCGCGCCTTTCAGGTTTGCCGCCTCTTCGCTCACAAACGCATCTGCAGACGTGTGCAGGCTGTAAATCTCGGCCTGGTGCTCGGCGTCGTGCGCATGCAAATCTTTCAAGAAGTCAGAACCGGGTATCATCTGCTCGGCGCCCGTCGCACGACCAAACGTCAACAGCCGCATCCAGCGCGCCATATGCGAACCGTGAAAGGGAGTGCCGATCGTAACGAAGCGGCGGATATAGGGGTCACCCCCGAGCTTGCGCAGGTAATGCAGGCCAATAAGACCACCCATGCTGATGCCAATGAGGTCGACCTGCTTAGTGCCCGCGCGTGTACACATGGCTTTCACCGACATCTCGACAATGCGCGCCGAGTCTTTGATGTCGCCGGCGTTCAGCCCGTCAAGCGGCACGTCTTCTGCGAGAAAGCCGTCGTTCTTGAGACGGGT
>JAKQXK010000100.1 GCA_029561505.1 Spirochaetota bacterium
GGTTTGCGAGGCGTTGGCAGCCTTGATCGCGACAATCTCGGTACGCAGACGCTGAAGTTCAGCGTCCAGTTTGGTTTTGTCGGCCAGAAGCATGGCCAGATGATTGTCGCGCTCTTTGAGTTTTGCATCGAGGCTTTTCAGCTCTTCGCGAGTTTGCACCGGAATCGGAGCGGTCTTCGGCAGGAGCTGCGGATCAAAGGCGGCGACTGCGTTCGGCTGAAAGTCGCGCAGATACGTGCGAGCCAGCCAGAAGAGCACATGATGCAGTTCTTTGACGGCAGTAACGGCATCGAATTCGAGAATGGGCTTTTGATTGTGAACCGCGAAATTGCCCAGTTCTTTGAGAATGCGGGCTTTGGCGAACACAGCCGGGCCGACGAGATTTCTGAACGTCGGCTCGTGAATCAGGGCGCTGAGATGTTCTTGATACGGCAGCTTCAGCGCCGCGTCGTGTTTGTACAACCAGGCGACGGCAAGTTCCAGCGTTCGGCGCGCGTAGAAACACGAGGTTCGCGGGTCAGAGATGGCCAGCGATTCAGCCTTTGATGCCGCCTCGAATAGTTCGGGCCATGCGCCGGCGACGAACTGAAACTGAGACACGGTCATGCGTTCGCCTCTGCATCGTGTTCAAGCGCTTCAACGGTGAACATGAATCGGACAAACTCGCGCAGTCGCCCGCTACTGGGGCCGTTCAGCGTGTCGGAATAGCGTGAGTCAAATGAATATACCCAGGTCGCCAGAAGTTCATACGCCTCTGCCGGCAGGGATTCGCGTACCAATAATATCGCCAGGCTTTTCTCGATCAGAAGTAGGGCTTGGCATTGAATGATTCGGACGGAACCCCACTTGCCCGGAACATACTCGTCGTTGAAAGCACGAGCACGGTCGCACAACGCACCGATTTTCTCCCGATCGATTTCGGTAGACAGCGTGCCGTGACGTGGCGCTGAGCCGAGGAGTTTCTTCGCGTCGTTGAGAATTCGCTTGGCGTTCGCGTCGACTTTTCCGGGTTTGCCTGCCGCGTGGCGTGCCATCCACAACGCGAAGGCTTTGCGGCGTTGGGGTTTCGCGAACCACTTTTTCACGATCGTCAGCTTCGTGATGTTCACCGAACCGTCTTCTTCGATCTGATCGGCAATCAGCAGAATCTTCTCTGGTACACTGCTTCGCATGATGCCTACAACTCCCCGCGAAACGCCCGATGCTGCAACGACGCAAACAACGCATCAAGCTCTGCTGAGGAGAGCTGACAAGCCTCTGCAGTTTTCTTTACGACCGTGATTCTCTTAACGAAGATGTGCTGTAAATCCAGAGGTGGTAACGGAAATGGCATCGAGGAAAATCTACCGGCACCTAAATGCGCAACACTCGATGTCTTGCTGCTGAGGCTGGCGAAGGCTCCTGTGCGAAAGTAATGCAGAAAAACAGCAAGGGCGAACTCAGGTAAGACGATGTCCGAATTCGCCTGAAATCGTATCAAAGTATTCTGAAAGCAACAGTCAGCAATTTCGTTGCGCCACATTGCTGGGCGGCCAACAAGCTCGGTACTTTGGCCTTCATTGAGCAGGATATCACCCCATTCAAGACGATATGCCGGAAAGTCCCGTTGGTCATAATCCATGCAAAGCAAATCAGACACATCGATCCGATCTTCAAAAACATTTGCAACTCTGACGTAAGGGTGAGTGTGTTTGCCTGTTTGATACTTTGGGGCTCTCTGTCTTCCC
>JAKQXK010000103.1 GCA_029561505.1 Spirochaetota bacterium
CGGTTTCCGGGTACGTTTCGCGGCACGGGCGAACTCGCACCCTACCTCGCCGACCTCGGCATAACAGCGGTCGAATTTCTGCCGGTGCACGAGGCGGGGGGCGACGGCGGCTACTGGAAATACTGGACGCTCAATTTTTTCGCGCCAGAGATCACATACGCATACCGGCCAGAAAAAGGTTCGCAGGTGAACGAGTTCAGGCAGATGGTCGAGCAATTTCACAAGTATAACATCGAAGTGATCATCGACGTCGTCTACAACCACACCGGCGAAGGGGGATTGTGGCGCGAAAAAGTGCCTTTGATTGAAGGCAATGTGCCCACTAACCCTAACGACCCATCAAACTTCTGGGGTTATGACCCGGCAGAAACCGCGACGATACTTTCATACCGCGGCATCGACAACTACAGCTATTATGCGGTAACGGGCCCGAACAAAGAATTTTATTACGACCACACGGGCACGGGTAATATGCTGCGCACGGGCCACCCGCCGGTGAGGCGTATGGTGATCGACAGCCTGCGCTATTGGGTTGAGCAGATGCACGTCGACGGTTTTCGTTTTGACCTCAGTGAGGTGCTCGAAAAAAAAGACGGCCAGGCGACAAATAACTGGAACGCTTACAACTACTGGAAAGAATGGGGAGCCGACAATACCTCGGGCATCGCCGCGACGCGCAAGAACATGTCTGCTTCGATGCACATCATCAACGACCCGGTTTTGCAGCGCTATGACACGCGCATCATTGCCGAGCCCTGGTCGATCGGCGGCTACCGTTTCGGCGACCACCCAAAAGCCTATTGTTATGGCGCTGACGGCCAGCACTACGCAGGTTATGAAACCGGGTGCGCCAGCCAGGACACAACCTACGCCACGGGCTTTGCGTATTTCGAATGGTCTGATCTTTTCAAACGCGTCTCGCGTCGCATTATCAACAACGATGATTACCGCTTCAACTCAGACTCACCCGTAGATTTTGGTGGCGCGCTCACCGGCAGCGGGGCGAAGTTCAACGAAAGTTTCGACGGTCGCCAACCGTACCACAATATCAACAAGATCACGGCGCACGATGGTTTCACGATGTACGACCTCTTGAGCTATAACCAGAAACGCAACGGCATTGGCCCGCTGAACCCGCTCGGCACCGACCCGTATTCGGGCGACGACGGCAGCAACTATTCGCGCGACTGGGGATTCAACGAGAACCTAAAGCGGCAAAACTTTCGCAACCTCATTACTCTGCTCATGGTCGCGAACGGCACACCGATGCTCTTGGGCGGCGACGAATGGATGCGCACGCAGTTCGGGAACAACAACGCCTACAGCACGGGCTCAGACAACCAGTACAACTGGTACCGCTGGGGTGTCTGGGTCTCAGACCCGTACGCCTACCGCATGTACGACTTCACGCGCAAGATGATCAGGTTTCGCAAAGACAACCTCTGGGCATTCGCAAAGGCAACTTATCCCGGCATGAACGATTTGAGTTGGCACGACATCGGCGCATCACCCAACAACTGCGATGCAAGTCTTGCTGGTGCCACCGCGTGGGGCGGCACCGACAAAGTCATCGCGCTCTGCTACAAGAACCCACCGACGGGCAAAACAGAAATCTACATTGCGTTTAATCTCGGTGGCACGACGACCCACACTATCAATTTGCCAACCGGCACCTGGAACGTGATTGTTGACACACAATATTACTTTGAAGGATTTCATGCGAATCTGAGCGGCAACATCTGCGCCAATAGTGCAGACTCAAGTTTTAACCCGGCGGCGCCCAAATGCAATGCGAGCACCGTAACGGGCACGTATTCACTACCACCGCGCAGCGTGCTGATTTTGCAGAAACAATAGTCGCAGAAAGAGATTTTGGCCGTGCGGAAATTCAGAATCGTATTTGTTTTTGCGGCATTTGCATCGACATGGTGGGTGTGGGCACAGGCTACCGCTGAGAAAATCAAACTTAACCGACCCAATGCCACGGCGACGGTGACCGAATCGGCGCCAACGGCGACGAAAGGCGCCGAGACGACGGATGCTAAAGAGGGCGCCGCCACCCCCGGCGATGCAGCCGACCTCGAAGAAAAGAAGAGCGGCTTCAAGGTGCCAAAACCTTTCTTCTTTAACATGTACTTTCGCGCCAGCGCGCAGGATGATTTCGGCTATAACTCCCCCACTTTGGGCTGGTCGCCTTTCTATGGACGGCTCATGAACGAAACGCCATGGCTCATGGCAGACTTTGGTTACCATGTCGTGCGGCCCGAAGCACCGGGTGCGCCGCGCGCAACGCTCTTCATGCGTATTGAAGGCGGCAGCTTTCGCGGTTACGACAAGGGCCAGGGCGGCCTCGGTAACTTTAATATCAACCACATCTGGGTTGAAACCGAAAACGTGCTCGCGAAAACCCTGGTGACGCAGACCGGCAACCTGTGGTATAACATGGGTTACATTGGCATCTTCGACAATTT
>JAKQXK010000115.1 GCA_029561505.1 Spirochaetota bacterium
ATTCCACGCGTGCATGCGCATCTGCTGAATTTTTGCGACAGACTCGAGCTGCGCCAGCAGAAACGCGGCGATCAGCTCAGACGGTAAAAACGACGAACCCACGTCGACCCAGCCATATTTGTCGACCTCGCCGCGAAAGAAAGCACTGCGGTTTGTACCTTTCTCCCAGTGGATTTCGGCCTTTTTCACGAATGCTTCGTGGTTGATCACGAGCGCACCACCCTCACCCGCGATTATGTTTTTTGTATCATGAAACGAAAGCGCCCCAAGGTGGCCATGACCACCGAGATATTTATCACCGAGCTTTGAATCGACAGCCTGCGCTGCGTCTTCGACAACCCATAATGAATGTTTATCAGCCAGCTGCATCAGTGTTTGCATGTCGCATGCCTGCCCCCCGTAATGTACGGGCACAATCACGCGCGTTCGCGGGGTAATCAGCGACTCAACAAGAGAGGCGTCGAGATTCGGGTGGTCTTTCTGGCTGTCGGCAAAAACCAGCTTTGCGCCACGCAGCGCGAAAGCATTCGCAGTAGAAACAAAAGTATAAGATGGCAGAATCACTTCATCGCCAGGCTGCAGCTTCACGAGCAAAGCCGCCATTTCAAGCGCATCGGTGCACGAGGTTGTTAGAAGTGTTTTGCGAAAGTGATACTTGTTTTCGAGAAGATTCTGGCATGTTTTCGTAAATTCGCCGTTGCCAGAGAGTTTTCCCGATGCGAGCACCTGATCGAGATAGGCTTTTTCATTACCGGTTAGGTACGTCTTATTGAATGGAATTTTCATTGTTGTCTCTTACGCGAAGACTGCTGGTGTATCAGGCGGCGGTATTTATTCACGGTGCGCCGTTTCACTTCGAACCCCTGGTCTTGCAATATTTCTGCGATTACCCGATCGGATTTCTTACGTTCTGAGTCTTGCGCGAGCAGGGTCAGAATGGCCGTTTTGAGGTCTTCGGCGCTGCGCTCGCTGCCGTCAGAAGACTTGATTCTGCGCATGAGAAAAAGCCTCAACGGAAATATACCCCACGAACAGTGAAAATATTTTCGATTGAGAATGCGGCTGATTGTCGAAACGTGCCGGTTTGTTTCGGTCGCAAGGTCTTTGAGGCTCATGGTGCGAATGTATGCAGAACCTTTTGTGAAGAAATCATATTGTTTAACCGCGATGATTCGGGCAACCTGCATCAGCGTATCAGAGCGAAAGGCCAGGGTTTCGACCAGAGATTTCGCGGTGTGGTATGTCGCCTGCCATTCTGCCTGCCGCGTCGCGGCTGCCGCGTCGTTTGACCCTGGCGTCTTTTTGCTGCGCATCTGCTCGTAGAGTTTGTGGTTTACCCGAAAACGAGGCAGATACTGATCTGAAACCTTGACGTATACCTGCTTCTCTTTCACCTCGAAGAATATCTCAGGTAACGCCCATTCGGCGGCGCTGCCGTCGCTGCGATTCACCGGATGCGGGTCTAACGCAGTCAGAAGCCTGATCTTGCTGTCGAGGGTCTCGAGATCGATCTCGAGAATTTCACACAGCGAGTTTTTTTCAGCCTGCGAAAAGCGCGAAAGCCCTTCGCGGGCCTGCCCGAGCATGTCGATCAGGTCAAACAGCAGCGCGTCTTTGCCATACCTTGCCTCGGCCTGCCAGCGCAGACTCTGCCACAGATTTTCGGCGCCCACGCCGCAGGGTTCGAGCTGTTTAAGGTATTCGATGCATGCCCTGAGGTCGCGGGTACTGAAATTGTAATCGGCAATGATCGTCCGATGCGGAAAAGTCGTAAAACCGTCGTTGTCGATCGTTGAAACGATAATGCGCGCGAGATCGTAAATTCTGTCTGGCAAGCCCATGTCGACCAGCTGCAGCAGCAGATTTTCCTGCAGGCCAATGTGGGCGCTGGCAATAAAGTCACGACTCTCGCCCGATGACATTGGGGGCGCTTCGCCCGAAGAAATTTCTTCAACGAACGGGTTTTCTGCGATCACCCGCAATATTTCTTCGCGAAGCTCGTGCTGCGGCAGTGAGAGCAGTTGCACGGCGTGCGTCAGCGTGCCGTGCAGCTTCTGTCTGACAGTGGTCTTGAGTGCTGTGTGCTGTCTGAGTTGCGCCTTGGGCATAATAATGAATACTTCGACCGACTGCGCGGCAGCCGGCGCTCACTTCAGATCTTAAAATCGTCTCCGAGATAGATTTCGCGCGCCTTCTTGTCTTTAATCAGAACGTCTGCGGTACCTTCGATCAGCACCTGGCCCTGAAAAATAATGTAAGCGCGGTCGGTCAGCTTCAGCGTTTCACGCACGTTGTGGTCGGTTATCAGAATACCGAGGCCGCGGTCTTGCAATTGCCAGACCACGCGCTGAATCTCTTTTACGGCAATCGGGTCAACACCTGCGAACGGTTCATCGAGCAGCAG
>JAKQXK010000117.1 GCA_029561505.1 Spirochaetota bacterium
TTTCATCACCCTTCTGCCCTATTTCGACGTCGGAGGAATAATGACGAAAGTGAAACGCGCTGAGGCATCGCTTTCATCGGATATCACGAGCCTATACGCCGAATTGGGCATCGGGGTCGAGATGCTCATTTCACATGAAATTTCGTTTATTCCGCGCATCGGTGTCGCCCATGCGCTGTTATACGCCGAAAAAGACTCGAACAACTTCTCGGGCCCGAGCGTCTCGATGGCGCTGCGCTATACATTCGGCCGCACCCGGGCACTCGATTTCTGATGAAACGGGTGCGGTATGAGCCAGTGGTGGCTTGCCTGGTTCTCAACCATCAAAACTCTTGTCACCCTGTTTAAAATACCGAACCTGACGCAAACATAAGGGAAAAGTTAAAGAAAGGGAAATATGCTCGCAACTGCAGAAAAGAAAGCGCTAATCGCAACACACCAGAAAAGCTCGAAAGATACCGGCTCGGTTGAAGTTCAAGTAGCGCTTTTGACTGAGAAAATCAATCGCCTGACGGGCCACTTTCAGGCGCACGTAAAAGACCACCACTCACGCGTAGGCCTTTTGAAGATGGTAGGCCGTCGCCGCCGTCTGCTCGACTACCTGCGCAAGAACAGCGTCGATCGTTACAAAACGATCATCGCGAAACTCAATCTCCGTAAATAACCTTCCCCGGTTTGCCGCGGTAACGCCGCGGTATTTGGCAGCGTTAAGACATGCAGAGGTGCAACCTCTACGTGTGTTAGCGCTGCACATGCTAAAAGGACAAAACTATGCAACACGACTTTAAAGTTCACAAAGAATCTGTCGATCTCAAAGGCCAGCCATACGAACTCGAAACCGGCATGTGGGCACGCCAGGCCGACGGCTCGGTGCTGCTGCGCTGGGGTAACATGGTGCTGATGGCAAATGCGACCGGTGCAAAAAAATCTGGCGAAGGCCTCGATTTTTTTCCCATGACGGTTGAATACCGCGAGAAATATTATGCCGGCGGCCGTTTTCCCGGCGGTTTCTTAAAGCGCGAGAACCGACCGTCAGACAAAGAAATTCTGACATCACGCGTCATCGACCGCCCGATTCGGCCGCTTTTTCCTGACAACTACACCAATGAGGTGCAGATCTTCATCACTCTCTTGAGCGCGCAGAAGAATTACAGCGCCGACGTGCACGCGATCACTGCGGCATCGGCTGCGCTCACCATATCAGGCCTGCCGTTTGACGGGCCGGTCGCGGGTGTGCGCATTGCACGCGTCGCCGGTAAGTTCATTCTCTTCCCGAACCGCGACGAGATTCAGGCCGCTGATATCAACCTCGCGCTCGCAGGCACGATCAAAGCCGTCACGATGATCGAAGGCCTCGCCGACGAAGCTACCGAAGAAGACATGATTGCGGCGGTTAAGCACGGGCATGAAGAAATCAAACGGCTCTGCGAAATGCAGCTGAAGCTCAAAGCGAAAGCCGGCAAACCTCGCCAAGAGGTTGCTCCCGCTGAAACGCACACCGAACTGCGCAAGCAGA
>JAKQXK010000120.1 GCA_029561505.1 Spirochaetota bacterium
CGAAGCGATGCACCGCGTCGCGGCCGCGCAGGTATTTGAGCAGCTGGCGAGCGCACCGGCAATCGACCAGGTGATCGGCAGCGTCAGGCCCCTCTATGAAACCGGCGTAGCGCAGCTCTTTGAGCTGGGCAGGCAGGCTAACCGCACCGGCGGCGAAATCGCGCGCTCGCTCTTAGACCGCGCGGGAATCTGACACCGAAATGAAACATCGCATAGCCGGCACCTATGTCATCACCGGCGCTTCGAAGGGTATTGGCCGGGCGTTCGCCCTCGCGCTTGCACCAAAGGTTAAAACACTGATACTGCTCGCGCGCGATGCGAAGGCGCTGAAAACTGTTGCCGCAGAACTCGTTCAGCTGAACCCTGAGCTCGTCGTACAGACGCATTCGGTTGATCTGTCAGACCAGAAGGCGATCAAAAAAACCACCGATGCAATTCGCAAGGCCCACCGCAACATCGACGGCATAGTCAACAACGCCGGTTATGCCAGGCCGGGTTACTTTCATGAGCTACCCGCCGACGAATTCGAAAAGGCGATGCGCGTCGATTATTTGGGCGCCGTTCATGTGACCCGCGCGCTGCACGACCTTGTTCCGCAAGGGGGATTAATCACTTTTACGTCATCGGTCGTCGGTTACATGGGAGTCTTTGGTTATAGCTCTTACGCCGGTGCAAAATTTGCGCTGATAGGTTTTGCGGAAACTCTGCGGCAAGAACTGGCCCGACGCCAGATTCAGGTGAGTGTGCTCTGCCCGCCCGACACAGAAACTCCAGGGTACGCGATCGAAAACCAAACCAAACCGATTGAAACGCAGGCGCTCTCTGCCGGCGCCAAACTCATGACTGCCGAAGCAGTTGCTGCAAAATTTGCGAAGGGCATCGAAAGCGGAAAGTTTCTCATCAACTGTAACTTTGACTCGGCGCTGATCTACCGCCTGAAGAGCATCTGGCCGTCCCTGGTCTACCGCATCATGATGGGCATGGTGAAAAAGGCGCAGAAAAACAAATCAGGTTAAGAGTACGTTATCGATCAAGCGCACTCCGTCGACGAATGCGGCGACCGCGATGACTACCCGAGCCGGTCGTGGCGCCCCGGGCAGAACCGTCGCGAGCGAATCTGCGTCGCAGATCAGCGCATATTCGACTTGTAGCGGCGTTAATAAAGAGTTCAGAGCTGCCTGCACGGCCGCGGCCGTTTCGCCTTTGCGCCACAGTTCTGCTGCGGCGAAGAGCGCCTTTGAGATTGCGAGAGCAGCCACACGGCCGGCGGCAGTTAGCCTCACATTGCGAGATGACATCGCCAGCCCATCTGCTTCGCGCACGAGGGGACATCCCACTGCTTCTACGCCAAGCTCAAGATCGGTCGCCATTCGTTTTATGAGCAGGTATTGCTGGTAATCTTTGAGCCCAAAATAGGCCCGCTGCGGACGCACCCACATAAAGAGGTTATGCACCACGAGCAGCACACCCTCAAAATGGCCGGGCCGCCCTGCACCGCAGAGCCTGTTCATGACCTCATCGTAGCTCATGCGCAACGCTGGCACGCCGTTCGGGTAAACTTCGCTGCGCGCTGGGCAGAAGACCGCGTCGACGCCTGCCTTTTCAAGCATCGCAAAATCGCGGTCGAGATCAACCGGGTACTTCTCGAGATCTTTCGGGTCATTGAACTGCGCCGGATTCACAAAGATCGAAACCACCACGACGCTTTGCTCTGCCCGCGCGCGTTCAACCAGAGAAATGTGGCCTGCATGCAGATAGCCCATGGTCGGCACAAAGCCGATTTTGCCAGCGTGCAGCGCCGAGAAAGAGTGCATTTCAGACCGTGTACGTATAATCTGCATTAAGACTCCACGAAGCTGCGAAAAAGGCCTGCGACTGCAGGGGCGTTATCCATATGAAGATGGTGGTGGCCGTCAATTTTCGCGATCTGTAGTTTTTTCACCAGTTCGCGGTTGTCGGTTGCGGCTTTGTGCAGCTCGCTCATACCCTGGTTACCGAGAACGAGCAGCGCCGGTACCTGAATATTACCCACGATTGCTGTGACCTGCTCTTTGGTCATGCGCAGCAGCGACGGCGCGCGCAGGCGAAAGTCGGCGCGCCAGGTGATGCCTTTGCCCGACTTCATCACAGCGCGCTCGACAAGTGGCTGCGCCGTTTCACGCTGAAGCCCGTTGACGCGCATGCGAATTTTAATCGCGTCGTCGATTGAATCATAGACGGGTTTAGGCAGGTTCTGCGCCTTACGAAATTCGCTGACCCCCTCGCTCAAAATGCGCGGTGCGTCGGTCGCGTCGGCTGTCAGGGGCGCAAAGCCCTCAATCAGAAACAACCTGCTGATGTGCTTGCCGACGCTACCGGCATAGAGAGAACACGCGCCTGCACCCATCGAATGTCCGGTGAGAATGATGTTGTCTTTGCCGAGATGGAAAAGCGCCGCGTCGATAAAGGGAATAAGATCTATATAATGGTAGCGGTCGCCCAGATGTTTGTGCGCGCTTTTGCCATGACCTAAAAAATCCCACGCGAAAAATTCATAGTCAGGCAGAGATTCGGCGAGCGGCACAAACGAGGCGGCGTTGTCTAGCCATCCATGAAAACACACGAGTGTACCTTTCGCGTGCTTCGCGGGAAAATGCAGATAGGTCGTCTTGTAACCGAGCAGTTCGGCGCGGCATTCGACTTTTTTTCTTTTCCAGGTCATAAAGAGCCGCGCGCCGCGAAGTTCTAGAGGCCGACTTTGCCCGCAAACTTTTTAGCGCGTTCAAGCACCTTGATCTGCTTTTCTGCCGTCTTGTGCAGTTCAGCAAAATCAGGATTCTGATCAAGAAATGCTTTATAATCGGCGAAACCCTTGATCGCGGCCAGCGGGTTCTCACCCAAATGCCGCTCGGCAAGTAACGCGAACCACGGAATCGTACAGTACGCCGCACAGTCGGCAAAAGATATCTCGTTGCCTGCGATATACGGGGCAAAACGCGCTGCCCTGTTGATGCTGCCGACGGCCAGCAGCAGTTCGCGTACAATGATCTCTTTGAGCGCTTCAGGGGTCGCAGCATCGATGGTATGGTAATCCCTCACAAACCTGATGGGTTTGTCGATGTGAATGTCGATGTAGTTCACAAGCTGGCGCACCAGGTGACGGTCTTCAGGTTTTTTGGGTAAGAGTCTCGTCGTGTCGGGAAACCTCTCTTCAAGGTATTCAAGCATCGGATGCGTTTCGGCAAAAAAGACACCTTCGATTTCAAGCGTCGGTATTACCCCCAGCGGATTAATCTTCAGGTATTCTTCATCTTTCGCTGGTGCAGCCTTCACCTCTTCGAACGCCAGGCCCTTGATCTTGAGAGCCATTTTGACCCGGTTATAGTAATTGCTGATCGGGTAACCGTGAAGGCGTATCATGCCGGGTAACAGCCCATCTTCGGTTGCGAGGTCAATATTTTAATTGTCTGCACGTGAACCGAACCTCAGTTGCCGCTATGCGTCTCTGGTCTTTCACGCTTCTGTCTGCGTTATTAGCTGTTGCCTGCGGTGGGCCTGCGCCGCAAACTGAGCTGCACCACGAGAGCAAATACCTCGCTGTCTTCTCGTCACCTGCGCTCACGACGCCAGACGACGATCGCGGGCTCGCCGCCGCATTTCAGTCGAAATACCGCAGTCGTGTCGTTTTGCTGCGACCCGTTACGGGCCAGGCCTACCTGAAAGAGCTGGGGGTAAAAGCCTCACTTTTTGCGATGGTCAAGATTAACTCTCTGCGCGAAACACGGGTCGTCGTCAAAGAAATTGAACAGGCGCTGGGTAACGCAACACTGGCGGCGCTGCTGCCACTCGCCGAAACCGCCGGTTCACAAGACAACTTTTCAGGACTCATCTTTCAGCTGGCGCTTGAGAAGCGGGCATCGGGGTTTAACCGGCTGAACAGCCGCGCCAAAGCCGATATTTTTCGCCTTGAGGCCGAAGAATTCAGCCACGACCGAAACCTGCTGTCTTATTTTGCCTCGATTTCTCTGAACGACACACCTTACCAGACGGTACGTATGCTCGGCTTTTCTGGCGTTATGGAAACTCAGTATGAGACGTACGATGGCCTGTACACGCGCACCGTACGCAAGCTTGACGGTGCCGATACCGCAATCGTCGAAAAGGTACGTTAGTTATCGTTTACCGCGCGTTTGCCCCCTGCAGGGTGTCGCATGGCAAATTATCCCGCTGACCTCAAGTATACAAAAGAGCACGAATGGGTGAAAATCACCGGCACCACCGCGCGCGTCGGCATCACTGACTACGCACAAGAAGCGCTCGGCGACGTTGTGTACGTTGATTTTCCCAAAGCGGGCGCAGAAATCAAGGCCATGGCCGTTGCCGGTACCATTGAATCGGTGAAGGCGGTTTCAGATATTTACCAGCCGCTCTCGGGAAAGATCGGGGCCATCAACAGCGACCTGAACAAAAACCCCGCTACGGTTAACCAAGACCCGTACAACGGCGGATGGCTTTTCGAAATCGAAGGTATTTCAACAGGCGAAGTCGGCGCACTGCTCGACGCGGCCGGCTACGAAGCACACCTCAAGACTCTCGCCTGATGCCGTACACCGTACACAGCCCCGAAAGCCGGGACGCAATACTCAAAACGCTCGGCG
>JAKQXK010000140.1 GCA_029561505.1 Spirochaetota bacterium
TCTGCTTCAGAATAATAATAATACCGACGGCGGCGAGCAGACCGCGAATTACCGAACCTGGTATAAACTTGCTGAACAGACCAAATTTCAGAAACGCCAGACCGATCTGCAATAGACCCGCAATAATGATCGCGAGCGACAGCACGGGAAAACCACCGAGATCGGCAAGAGCGCCGAGCACGACCAGCGTGAGGCCCGCTGAAGGGCCCGCGACGGCGATGTGCGAGGCGCCGAATGCCCCGACGACAATACCACCTATGACTCCCGTGATAATGCCCGCAAGTGGCGATGCCCCCTGGGCAAAGGCGATGCCAAGGCAGAGCGGCAGGGCCACGAGAAAAACGACGATAGCCGACGGAATATTTTGTTTAAGACGTGCTAACATTAAAGCTCCTCACGAATGAAGGTCATCAAGCCGGCAAGCGCAACTTGCTTCAGCCGCATGCAGATAGCCGATACCGGCTGCGGGGGGCGCCACACATGCAATATAAGTTTGCACCACATTGTCAGAGTCTTCGCGAAAATATTCTTGACGCTTGCGTCAACTTTGACGACATTTGCCGTATGGACATTACCAAAGTTTTTGACGAAAAAAATCCTCTGCGCAGCACACAGGCCGCGCCCCACCCAAAAGTGCGTTCACCCAACTGGGATTTCGCCGATTTCCATTTTTCGTCGCCAAACCCCGATGCGACCGAGAATAACCAGTTTCGGCGCGCATACCTCGCAGGCCTCAGCCTGCTTTTTCCCGAAGGCGAACGCTTCTTCATCAGAGCGGTCAAGCGGTATGCCCATGAAATCAAAGACGAACAGCTGAAAAAAGACGTGAAAGGTTTTATCGCGCAAGAGGCGCAGCATGGGCGCCAGCACGAGATTCTGAATGAACAGATCTTCGGCAAGCGCTACGACGTGAACAGCTTTCTGAACAACTGGACAGGTTTTGCGTTTGGCTTTCTCGAAAAGTTTGCTGAAAAATATCTGCCGTTCGGCGGCGGCAAGCTTGAGGTGGCGGTCACTGCCGCAGCCGAGCATTTCACCGCGACCTGGGGCGCGGCGGCTTTGAGATCCCCCTCGTTTGCCAAATTTGACAGCCAGAGTATTCGTGATTTGGTCTATTGGCACGCGATCGAAGAGATCGAGCACAAGCACGTGGCGTTCGACGTGATGCGCGAGGTTTCACCGAACTATTTTCTGCGTACCGGCGCCATGCTGATTACGACAGCACTCATTGGCGGGCTCTCGATCTGGGGTTTCGCGCATATTCTGAAGCAAGAAGACAAGATCGACTGGCCAGAGCTTCTTAAGGCGCTGCGCTATGAATCGTTTGAAAAAGACGGCATGTTCCGCCAGTTCGCCGAAGCTTTCGTCACGTACTTCAAGCCCAACTTTCACCCGTCAGACATGGACGACCAGGCGCTGTTTGACGAATTCGCGAATCTGATCGATTCGCGAATCGCAAACGTGGCGTAAGATATTTCAGTTTTACGCGCCATCGGGCGCGTAAAACTGAACCATGAAATTCATTCCCACGATTGGCCTTGAGGTTCACTGCCAGCTCAATACCCGCAGCAAACTGTTTTCGACCGCAGCGACCTCGTTCG
>JAKQXK010000192.1 GCA_029561505.1 Spirochaetota bacterium
CCGCACGACACCGGCATGGTGACGATGATATCGCAAAACTATCCAGAATTTGCGCTGCACGCGCGCGCGCTGCTGGGCCTACCCCTGCCCGAGATCAAGACCGAGTTACCTTCGGCATCCTACGTGATTCTGGGTAATGGCCATTCGCAGAATCTGGGCTATACCGGTATCGAAGCGGCTCTCGCTGACCCGCAGGTGAATATACGCCTGTTCTCAAAACCCGAGATCGACGGCGAGCGCCGGCTTGGGGTTGTGCTGGCAACGGGGGCAAGCACCGACGAGGCGCGCGAGAGAGCAAAATCGGCGATGGAGAAGATATCTGTCATCTATGGCTGACGCCCTGTCTTGAACTACAGATTTGACGCAAAATCTTCGGCGAACATGAGCAAAATACTCGTACAGAAATTCGGTGGCACTTCGGTCGGCGACCCTGAGCGCATCAAGCGCGTTGCGGCGCGCATCAAGAGCTACCATGAAAAAGGCTACCAGCTGGTGGTAGTGGTCTCAGCGATGGGCCACACGACCGACGAACTCGTCGATCTTGCAGCCAAAATTTCAACCAACCCGCCCAAACGCGAAATGGACATGCTGCTCTCAACGGGCGAACAGGTTTCAATTGCACTGCTCGCAATGGCGCTGCATGAAACAGGCGTGCCAGCGCGAAGTTTTACCGGCGGTCAGGTGAACATCGTCACCGACGGCAACTTTTCGAACGCACGCATCGAAAGCATCGACGCAAGGCGCCTCACCGACGAGCTCGACAAAGGCCAGGTCTGCATTGTCGCGGGCTTTCAGGGCGTTGACCAAAACCAGAATATCACAACTCTTGGCCGCGGTGGTTCAGACACCACCGCAGTTGCCCTCGCGGCCGCGCTCAAGGCCAAAGAATGCGAAATTTATACCGACGTCGACGGCGTCTATACAACCGATCCCAACAAGGTTGACGCCGCGCGCAAGCTCGACCAGATCAGTTACGACGAAATGCTCGAACTCGCGTCTCTGGGTGCGGGTGTTTTGCACAGCCGCTCAGTCGAATTTGCGAAAAAATACGATGTCGTCATTCACGTCAAATCGAGCTTCAATTATAATGAGGGAACAAAAGTCGTAAGCGAGAACCAAATTATGGAAAAACTCAAAGTCACCGGTGTTACACTGAAATCAGACGATGCGCGCATGACGATTGGCGATATTCCTGACCGACCGGGTGTTGCCGCAGAAATTTTTGAAGTTCTTTCTGAAAAGCGCATCAACATCGACGTCATCGTGCAGTCGACCGGCAAAGATAAGCTTAATACCATCTCATTTACATTGCCCGTAAGTTCAGTGCGTGATGCCAAAGCTGGCCTCGAACCGCTCATTCAAAAATGGGGCGCGGGTTCGATTTCGACCGACGAGAATATCGCCATTCTCTCAGCCGTGGGCGTCGGCATGAAGTCGCACAGCGGGGTTGCAGCGAGTATGTTTAAGGTACTGGCCGAACAGAATATCAATATCGAAATGATATCAACGAGCGAAATTAAAATCTCGTGCGTGATCTCGCAAGACCGCGGTAAAGAAGCATTGCGGCTGATTCATACGGTTTTCGGTCTCGACAAGACCGCATGACCCTTATGCAGAGCTCAGCAGATTCGTATGCTCGCGGCTCAGCCGCGGGAATATGACGCCGCAAGATCAGAAAAGCATTGGAGTATTTGATTCTGGCCTTGGTGGCCTCACCGTGCTCAGAGAAATACACCGCGTTCTGCCGCGCGAAAATCTCATCTATTTCGGCGACACGGCGCGCGTACCCTATGGCAACAAATCGAGCAGCACCATTATTCGTTACTCACGCGAGATCACGCGTTTTCTGCTGAAGCAAGACATCAAGGCAATCGTTGTCGCGTGTAATACTGCCTCTTCGTACGCGCTCGAAGCAATTCGTGAACTTACCGACATTCCCGTGCTGGGCGTAATCGACCCTGCTGTGCGGAGCCTCGCCTCTGAGGCTCCGCCGCAGGCAGTCGCCGGGCTCATCGCCACCAAGGGCACGATTGCGAGCGGGGCATACGACACCTCGCTCAGGCGCAACGGCGGTTCTCAACAACTCATAGGCCAACCCTGTCCCCTGCTCGTGCCACTCATTGAAGAAGGCTACGCCTCGAGCCAGGCGGCGGATCTTATCTTGCGTGACTACCTGCAGCCGTTGGCAGAGCGCGGCGTCGAATACCTGCTGCTTGGCTGCACACACTATCCGCTGATTGCCGCGAGCATTCGCAGGCTGTATCCTCATTTCAAGCTGATCGACAGTGCAGCTGAAACAGCCACAACATTACAGGGTCTGCTGACCAAAGCAAACCTTCTGGGTAACGCAGAAAAGCCCGTTATTGATCTGTTCGTGTCAGACATGACCGACAGCATGCGCAGCCTTAAAGATTTATTTTTTGCCGAAAAAGTTGATCGTTTTGAAGTTGCGCAGGTCGGCGACGACCATTAACTGAAACAATCTCGTGAAAGACCGATCGGGTCTACATTTCTTTGAGCAAATCACGCAGATCAAAATCAACGATGTCGGCCGCAGTCACGAGATCGCGCGCGTCGACAGCAGCTGTGAGCTGGCCCATGATGCTCACGAGTTTGTCGCCGGCATCTGATTTCGTCTGGTTGGCCTTGCGCATCAGCAC
>JAKQXK010000217.1 GCA_029561505.1 Spirochaetota bacterium
GTTCACGCGCCGACAATTTTACCGATGCACTCATCGAAGCCGTCACGCAGATTCGCGGTGCGTATTCGCTGGTTGTGCTGTCAGGTAATACGCTCTACGCGCTGCGCGACCCCAACGGCTTTCGCCCGCTCGTCATGGGCAAAAAAGACGACGGCTATGTCTTTGCTTCTGAAACCTGCGCACTCGACATTATTGACGCCGAATACGTGCGCGACGTCGAACCAGGCGAACTCGTTGTCCTGACGCCGCGCGGCGTGACCTCGCTTTTTCCATTTGCGAAAACTTCGCAGAATCTCTGCATCTTTGAATACGTCTATTTCTCGCGCCCCGATTCGCTGGTTTTCGGCAAGTCTGTCTACAACACGCGCCTGCGCATGGGTGAAATTCTCGCAGAAGAGTCGGGCGTAGAAGCCGACCTTGTGATGCCTGTGCCCGATTCGTCGTCAGTGGCTGCCTTAGGTTATGCCCGCCAAAGCGGATTGCCTTACCACATGGGTCTCATTCGCTCGCACTATGTTGGTCGCACGTTCATCGAACCCGATCAGAAAATTCGTGACTTTGGCGCCAAGATCAAATACAATGCGATCGCGGCTGTCGTGAAAGACAAGCGTGTGGTTGTGATTGATGACAGTATCATGCGCGGCACCACGACGCGCAAGATCGTGAAGATGCTCAGAAATGCAGGGGCAAAAGAGATTCATGTGCGCATCGCCAGCGCCCCAACTCGCCATGCGTGCTATTATGGCATCGATATTCCGAGCCCGTCTGAGCTGATTGCCGCTACGCACACGATCGAAGAGATTGTTAAATACCTGCGCGTCGATTCGCTTGCATACCTTTCGCTCGAGGGCATGCAGCGTGGTGCTGAACAGACCGAAGGCGGTCATGGAAGCGCCGGTTATTGTACTGCTTGTTTCGATGGCAAATATCCGGTGAGGCTCGATGAAAACGAAGCGATCTACTCCAACCAAAAAACGCTCTTCAGCGAATACGAAATCGAAGAAAGCGCGTAAAAAAGCGGGAACTGGTTTGAGTGCCGTAGGCACTCAAACCAGTTCCCGCATACTTATCGTTGCGGGCGAAGAATCGGGTGACCTGCTTGCTTCGGCGATCGTACGCGAGGTATTAAAGAAGAAAAAGGTCAATCTCTGGGGCTGCGGGGGCCGGCGACTGCGCGACGCGGGCGTTGATGTGCGCGTTACCTCTGAAGAGCTATCAACCGTCGGTTTTCTCGAAGCCGCGAAAAACTACCGACGGCTGACCAAAATTATCGACCGCCTCGTTGCTGAGGCGGCCTCGAATGGCACAACCGAAGCCTGGCTCGTTGATTTTCCCGGTTTCAATATTTTGCTCGCGGGCAAGCTTAAAGAGAAGGGCATACGCTGCACGATGATCGTCTCGCCCACGGTCTGGGCATGGAAATACAAGCGGGTTTTCAAGATTCGTGACAGGTTTGAGCGGGTGCTCTGCCTCTACGATTTTGAGCCAGAAATCTACAACAAGATCGGCGTCGAGGCGCACTACATCGGTCACCCGCTAACGACCGAAACTGCCGAATTCAAAAAACGCATTGCGCGCGAGGGCAATCCGCTGGCGAAAGTGCCGCAGCTGAGAAACGTATTCAAAGAAAAAAAATCGATTATTGCAATCATGCCGGGGTCGAGGCCCGCAGAAATTGAACACCACACCCGCCATATTCTCGATGGCGTGCGGCTGTTTCAGCAGAAGCATCAGGGCTATGCGTTTGTTTTGCCGGCGGCAAATGAGAATATTCACGCTCAGCTTTCAAAGTATGACCTACCGCCCGATACCTACCTCGTCGAATACAGCGCACCTTACGTGTTGCAGGCAGCGAGCGCCGCAATTGCCTGTTCTGGCACGGTGACGCTCGAGTGTGCCCTGTTCGGCGTGCCGCACCTGATTCTCTACAAATCGTCATGGATGTCGTATGCAATCTTCAAAGGCGTCGTGCGCATACCTTACATTGGCATGGTAAACGTGCTTGCGGGCAAGTTTATTGTACAAGAATTTCTGCAGCACCGCCTCAAGGCAAAGCACATGGCAGATGAACTCGAAAAAATTCTGCAGAACGCCGACTACCGCAAGACGCAGCAGGGCGAACTTGCCAAAATCTCTAAACGCCTGACGGCATACGAGCCCGCGAAGCAGGCGGCGAAGATTTTGATTGGTGAATCGTGATGCCGTAGGCATCACGATTCACCAAAAAACGCTAAGCCTAAGGCAGCGATGGCCCGAAAATTGAAATATGAAAGCCTCACTTCTGCTTATTTCGCTCTTCGCGCTGGTTGCCTGCCGCGCGCCACAGGCGCGCACCAGCCCCAATGACCCCGCTGTGACCGGCGTAGCCAACCGCGGCGAAGACCCGGTTCTACAAGATGGTGTTCCCGGTGAAGAAAAGACACCTGCGCTGACCGCAGAAGGGTATGCCGCATGGTACGGCAAAGAACTGCAGGGCCGCCCGACGGCGAGCGGCGACCTGTTTGACATGAATAAGATGACGGGGGCGCACCGTGACTACCCGATGAATTCGCTCGTATTGGTAAAAAACCTCGAAAACGGCAAGAAGGCGATGGTCAAGGTCAACGACCGCGGGCCGTACGTTGAGGGCCGAGTTATGGACGTGAGCTTCGCAGCGGCGCGCGAACTGGGCTTCGCCGAGAAAGGCACGGCGAAAGTACAACTCGAACTCGTACAGGCGGGCGAAGACAATTTCATGGCAAAAGCTGATATGCCCGAAGGCAAGAAGAGCCGCAAAGGCTCTGAAGAAATTATTGAACCTG
>JAKQXK010000227.1 GCA_029561505.1 Spirochaetota bacterium
GATTGCATGCAAATGTTTGAGTGAAGGCAGGCGCAGATCTGCAAGCCCCGCTGGGCAAACCAGCAGGAGCTACAAGAACGCCGCAATTGCCCCTTTCACGCCCTCACTCGGTCAACGTTGATCGGGCGGCATGAGCATGCCCACTCACCGGGCCGGCGAAATTCGGTGAAACGGGCGTATCAGGCCCGGTCATCGTCGAATTGGCCGCATCGGTAAAACTCGCAACCCGCATACCGTTCACACGGCCCGTTCTGAAAATCGGCCTTTGCCCGACTGTTGCCTGCGCCATGTGGTTGGCCGAGCCGCTTTCGTCGTTCCAGTTGGCGATGTCGGCGCCATCGCTGAGCGCGAGCGAATCGGCGCGCAGCCACAAACGCAGAGAGCTGCCACCGTAGCTGCGCGGGGCTGTAAGCGTTACGGTATAGTTCTGCGAACTACCGTCTGCGGCAATGACCTGGTAAATCAGCGGCGATGCGTAGTCGTTGCTCGTCACGCCGCTGGTCTGTGGCACACCGGCGACACTCACGCTCTCGCCGGTGATTGTGAAGGTGGCAATCTGCGGCGAGAGTGTTGTGAGCGTCGGCGCGATGACGCTGATCTGCGTGCCGGTGATTGTTTGGGAGGTATATCCTACTCAAGAGACTTTTCGGGTATATGGCAATTAACTGTTTACGCAAAATTAGCAAGTGAACCGATAAGTAAATAGGCCGCCTGCGGCCCCGATCAGCAAGGCTGCTTCTGCTTGACGCTATGTGTCAATAGTGCACCGTGCAAAAACCCGGCATTCTTAGCGTGCGGAGATAAAGTTGAAATGCGTTTAACGACCCAATATTTATTCAGGGCTTCTACATTTGTGTTTATTCTTTTTCCTTTTTTGTACCCCGTGAGCAGCTCGCCCGAACTGACACCTGAGACATTAACGATCGTCGCTCTCGGCGATTCGATAACATGGGGTTACCCAAATGGGCGATCGTGGACTGAAATTGTCAGCCGCGAGACGGGAGTGAAGATTATCAATCGGGGTATCAGCGGGCAGACACTCGGCGAAATGTCGAATCGTCTCGAGCGCGACGTGCTCGAGGCAAAGCCCGCCATTTGTATTATCATGGGTGGCACCAACGATGTCTTTCACAGCGTACCCACCGAAGAGATGATGGCGAATCTTAAGCGCATGGCGCGCATTCTTAAAGCGCGCGGCATTATGCCGGTCGTCGGTCTTCCGATTCCGCTCGGTTGGCAGAATTCAGAAATGCGCCTGCAAGAGCTGCGTGCCGAAATCGCTGAGGCCGGTTTTCTCACAATTGATTTCGCGCACGATTTTTATGTCGATGCCCGCGAATTCAAGAGGCTTCTACCCGACGGCATACATCCATACGATCAGGGTAAAAAGCTCATGGCAGAGCGATTGAAAAAAGAACTGCCGAAGATCTTGAGCGCTTACGCTGATTTTATACGCTAATTAGCAGGCGACCGAAACTGAAAAAGTGAAAGCATCAAAGTCGCTTTGCTTCAAAGCGACGCGTAAACACGACTTCAAGATTCAGTACCCGTATTTGTCGCCCCAGATTTTTTTCAGGGCGTCGCGAATCTCGCGTTCACGTGCATTATTGCCGGGGTCATAAAGTTTTTTGCCGCTGAGTGCCTCGGGCAGGTACTCTTGCGCAGAGAAATTGCCGGCCTTGTCGTGTGAGTATTCGTACCCTTTGCCATAACCAATGTCTTTCATCAGATTTGTCGGCGCATTGCGCAGATGCAGCGGTACGGGTAGATTGCCGGTTGCGCGAACCAGCTCTTGGGCCTTGTTGATCGCCGCATACGCTGCGTTGCTCTTGGGTGAGGTCGCAAGGTAGGTCGCCGCTTGAGCCAGCACGATGCGCGCCTCGGGGTAGCCAATCGCATTCACGGCCTGAAAGCAATTGAGCGCGACGACCATCGCAGTTGGGTTGGCATTACCGATATCTTCAGATGCTGCAATCAGCATGCGGCGGGCAATAAAGAGCGCATCTTCACCGCCTTCGATCATGCGCGCGAGCCAATACACCG
>JAKQXK010000238.1 GCA_029561505.1 Spirochaetota bacterium
AACACCGGCATTTTAACCAGAAACGCAATTATAAAGAAGAGAAATATCAGGCGCTGCTTCTCAAAGTGCACCAGCTGTAGCTCAGAGGCAAAGGTGGTCTTGAAGTTAAAATCTGCGCCAACACGGGGTGTATAATAGACGAGAGCAGCAAATGCCGCCAACATAAATGCCGATGAAACAAACGTATAGATGAAAAAGCGTGCCGCGGCGGCCTTTCGCTCTTCGAGCCCGAAGCGCCACATCAAAACAACGACAGGTATCAGAAAGAGTTCCCACAGCATGAAAAACACAATGAAATTGTAGGCTGCAAACACGCCGAGCACGATCGATTCGAGAAAGAGCAGCGAGGCCCAAAACTGGCGCGTCAGTACGGGCGCCGAGCCAGCACCAGTTTGCAGTTTTTGCAAGTTGAGCGAAAACAAAGCGGCTATGAGAAACAAAAAAGCCGTCGAGAGAAAAAGCGGCATCGACAAGCCGTCGAGTGCGAACACGAGATTGAGACCTGCGCCCGTGAAGGTATACCAGACTTCTTTGAGTTGAGCTTCACCGTAGTTACCGGCGAAGCGTGTTTGTGCGGCCACGGCGACCGCAAAAACCGCGAGCGTAGTGGCGATCGCCGCAAGAGCATTGCGACTCTGAAATTTGGCATCAGCCCGCTCTTCTTTGAGAAACAGAATAACGAGGCCGACGCAGAGCGGCGTCAAGATAGCAATGGCGAGCATTACAGAACCCCCATAGCAAAAGCGAGCAGCACCAGAATACCTGCAAAACCAGCCATTGCATAGTGCGCAAGATCACCTGTCTGCAACCGGGCAACAACAGCGCCGATCGCCTGCGTAAACAGCCCTACACCTTCTGAAAGGGCGGGCAGAACTTTAATTTCCCATTGCGAAGCCGTTTGCGCGAGAGTTTTGTAGGGCGTCACAAATACGAACTGGTAGATTTCATCGATATAGAGCCGGTTTAGACTCAGGCGGGCAACCGCTGAACGAAACGCCCCCTCAGCGGCCGGGCGGCGCCGCATGATTCCGTAATAGATGATCGCCGCTGTTGAGCCGGTGACCGCCGCGGCAATGCCGGCAGCGATCAGCTTGATTTCAAAGGCATGATCGAGTGGATTCTGAATAGACCTGACAAATTCATTCAGCGCCACCGGAAAATTACGCACGATGTATTCAAAGAACACGGGTTCTGAGCCGGTGAAGATTGCAGGTATACCGACAAGGCCGGCAAATACCGCGGGAACCGCCAGTAGAATCAGCGGCAGGTAAAAACTCACCGAAGGCAAGGCTTCATGTTCGCTATGCCCGTCGTCTTTTTGCGATGAGCCATGAAAGACGATAATGCCGAGCCGAAACGTATAGAATGCGGTGATGAGCGACACGCCCAATGTCATCATGCCGATTATTGAGCCCCCTGATTTGAGAGAAAACGCGGCGGCGAGAATATGGTCTTTCGAAAAGAAGCCCGAAAAACCCGGCAAGCCGGCAAGCGAGGCCAGAGCGAGCCAGAACAAAATGCCGAGCACCGGCCGTGAACGGATTAATCCGCCCATGCGGCGAATATTCTGCTCATGGTGCGCATACGTGATGATGGCCCCTGCGATCAAAAAGAGCAT
>JAKQXK010000258.1 GCA_029561505.1 Spirochaetota bacterium
TACGCAATATATAGCCATTCATGATCTCGCCGATCTTGTCTTCGTATGCCTCGCGAATCTTGTTCTGTTCGAGCTGGCGCAAGCGCTGCGAGACGATTTGCATCGCCGTCTGAGCCGCGATGCGGCCGAATTCAAGCGGATATTCAGTGATGTCGAGTTCTTCGCCGAGCTGAGCATCAGCCTTAATCTTGCGCGCATCGTCGATATGAATCTGCATGCCTGGCAGAACGACGTTGTCGACGACTACACGGCGAGCGACGACATAGACGTCGTCTTTCTCTTTATCCATAACAATGCTGACGTTCTCAGTTGTGCGGTATTTGCGTTTGTAGGCTGCGATGAGACCAGCCTCGACAACTTCGAGTATTTCTTGTTTGTCGAAGCCTTTGTCGGCGGTTACCTGTTGTATATCTTCGAAGAATGAGCGCCTTTTCTCCGCGACGACTTTTTTTGCTCTTGCCATGTTTTCTCCTGATTGTGCCCGCTACACGTCGAGGTGCAGCCTTATTTTTCTGATGTTTTGCCACGCCACGCGATGCGTGGGCAGCGCTTTGAGTTTTTTGGGTGTGTATTTCTTGCGGTTTGCCTTGCAGTCGGCAATCTGCAAAGTCACGTTTTCGCCCTCGATACTTTCGACTTTGACGATCTCTGAAAGTGTCTTGCCCGATTCGGCGACAAAAGTCGCATTCAGCGGCAACGCGCTGAAACGTTTAACCTCTGCCAGCGATTTGAGCTCTCGCTCGGCGCCTGCCGAAGAAACTTCGAGCGAATAGTTCAGATTTATGCCGCTCGTTTTTTCCATTTCGTCGAGCGCCTCGCGCAGGGCACGGGCATAAGTTTCGCAGTCGCGAATATTAACAGAACCGTGAGGGTCTGATTCTTTGTCGAGATCGATGACAATACGCGTGTTGCCCTTGGTATGAAAAAAGGCGATTTTGTGAAGGGCGAGTTCTGGCGGTAACGCAGCTTTCGCGCGCTCGGTAACCTTCTGCTCTGTAATTTCAGCGATATTCATTGTCTCTTGAAAGACCCGCCATGACTTGGGTCTCAAAAAAAAAAGCGGCATTCGCCACTTTCCAACTCTCCAGAACTTAGCGCAGAGACAGGCTGTCAAACCGATAGTCGTTTGGCAGCAGGGTTTGCCGCTGGGGAGGGCCAATTTTATCGGCTTTTCTTCATTATCTGCTTGACCCGTATCCGTGATGTGACATAATGTCGCTGCAGCGACGCAGAATTTCATGGAACCCGCAACCGATCGTCCCGTAGCTATTCTTGCCTTTTCAGGTGCAATTCGGCCGCATGACGTCTACGAGCTTGAAGACAATCTGGCGGCGCTGGCGAACAAAGGCACCTTCAAGGTGATCGCCGATCTTGGGCGGGTGCAGCACCTGAGCAGTTCGGCTCTCGGTGTGCTCGCGCGCTTTTCTGAGTTATGCCGTACAAACAATGGCGAGCTGCGGCTGGTCGTGGCCGAAGCCGGTGTGCTGAACCTGTTGCAGGTGACGATGCTCGATAAAGTATTTGAGATCTATGCGTCACTCGAAGAAGCCGAAGAAGATTTCTGATAAACTGAGGATCTATGGCAGCAAAAAAAAAGCCCGCAAAAGCGAAGGTCAAGCCAAAAGCTGAGCCCGCAAAAAAGATAGAGATTCCCGAAGGTTATTTCGGTGAATTCGGCGGCAGA
>JAKQXK010000284.1 GCA_029561505.1 Spirochaetota bacterium
TGACTGATACAGACCATATGAGGTTTGATAACTATGTCGATTTTGCTATGGCGCGAGGGGATATAGTTGAGACCCACGATGGTCACAAGTATATGGGATTTGTCACTTCTGAATCGGATATTGAATTAATCATTTCGATGAGTGAAGGTTCAAAGCCAATATACAGAAATGAAATCCGCGCCTGTCGTATCAGGGGTAAAATCTGTGATGCTCCTGGGTATTTAGTGCCCGGTTATGTCGTGCCCGGCGTTATCGCCTCGGCCAAAGGGAGCAGAAATTTTACCGAAGCACTCGAAGCAGCGATGCCGGCCGATGCGAAGGGAAAATCCTTCGGGGTTTCTTCGTTCCAGAATGCCAGCAGCAACAAGACTGCCGATGCGATGGCGGCATCTTTGAAATCTAAAGCCGTGGCGCACCTGACGGCATTGGGTTATCGCGTCACCGACCGGGAGACCTTGGCCTCAGTGCTTAAAGAAAAGCAACTGTCGCAGCAGGGCGTGCTCGCGGGCAATGACAAGACGCTCGATCAGGCAGCACAGAATGACTATATTATTTCAGGGAATCTCGAAAGCGGCGGCTCGGGCAACTACCAGGTCGTCATTAACGTTGTGTCTACCCGGTCACTCGCAGTAGTTTCGAGTAAGATTGCGCAGGTCGAAGCGACAGAAGGCGCGAGTAACCCCGAGGCCTACCGCCACAATGGCTTTCACGCAAAGTTCTTGCTGGGGCCCGGATACGCCTCTTATGGGGTTAGCAATATCAGCTCTTTTGATTCACTCGCACTCTCGGGTACATCATACATGTTGCAGCTCAACACAGGGTTTGCAATCGAAGAGAACCTGATTCTGGGCGCGAACATCGGCACGTCGTTCACGAGCGAACCCAACATCTCAGCGAGCCCCGATATTCTTACGGAGAAAAGACTCACAGGCCGCACGTTGGGCCTTTCGACATGGGGCCCTTCGCTGACTTATTATACGCGCACCAACTACTTCATGACTGCGATGGTGGGGGCAGCGACCGCAATTTACGAAGATACCCGGCAGGCTGTTTCGGTGAAAAACGGTTTTGCCTCGGGGCTTGCGTTTGGCCGTGAATGGTGGCAGAGTGAAAACTTCGCAATGGGAATCAGCCTCAACCTGATGTATTCTTCAATCACCCTTACCGATCTCGAACTGTTAATTAAGACTACCGGCGGCGATGTCAAAGATTCGGATTTCAGAATGTCACAGCTCGGCGTGTACCTCGCGTTCAGTGTCGCGTACAAGTAGTCGACACGCCAAGACTTAGACCTTGATATGAGAGCGGCACGGGCGCTTCAATATCAAAGCCTGTTAATGCCATTCAGCGCCGCCACCCTATACGCTTCGGCCATTGTCGGGTAGTTAAACGTCGTTTCGACGAACCACGTCACACGATTATTCGGCGCCGGCTGAGACATGATCGCCTGACCGATATGAATAATCTCGGCGGCTTGATCACCGAAGCAATGGATACCCAGAATTTCGAGAGTCTCGCGGTGAAACAGAATCTT
>JAKQXK010000287.1 GCA_029561505.1 Spirochaetota bacterium
TTGCTCTCTGAATATTGGGCCGTGTTCTTGGCAACGGCTCGTTCGACCGAAGCGCCGCTCGCTGCCGGTGCGGCTGCGATTTTTTCATCTTGAACGCTCATACGGTCTTTTTCGGCCGCGCCAGAGCGACCCACGGGAATCACCGTCGAATTGAATTCAGACCCGAGTCGTTGAATTTCTTCATCATAAGGCGTCGCCATCACCTGCACCATGTGGTCGTGATTGATCACATGAAAGTCACCCTGCGCAAGCTGCGCACCCGCCATCCACTGGGTCGCAATGCCTTCTTGACGGCTACCGCAGAAAATCGTGTTCACAAAGATACCCTGCTGGCGTGCGGTCTCCATGCTCGCTCTGAAATCATGCGGCCCCTGAGTGAAAAGCTCGTTGCCCGCGATGAACACCACGCGGTAGACATCATCGTATTTTTTCCAGTTAAGTTCGGCGAGCGCCCGGGCAATGACCGCGCCGCAATATTCTTCGCCACCGTTCGTCTTCAGTTCAAAAAGTTTTTCAGAGACTTTGTCGAGACTCGCGGTAAAGGGCAGAACCTGGCGGATATAGTGCTGTTCTGCGGGCAGATTGCTGTTACCATATTCATACAGCGCAACTTCAATACGCGGCTTTTTGCCTTCGCGGTTACCGTTCGCCAACGTGTTCACGATTTTCCATATCTGCGTGCGGGTTTGGTCAATGAGGCCATCCATGCTGCTCGAGGTATCGATCAGAATCGCAATCTGCACCAGAGGCTCGCCCAGATAATTGCCGCGCTGTTGTACGGTAATCGTTTCGGTCACTTCAGAGCGCGGCACGGTTGCGCGCGAGGTCAGCACAATCTTCGATGTTGAAATTTCGACGAGACGCGCAGTAATCTCGAGGTTCTTGCGCCGCCCTGGCGCAATACTTCCGGTAAGAATATAATCTGCCTGCAAGAGTTCACCGATGCGGGCTTTGCCGGTTGCACCCGATTGGTCAATCTGGTGTTCGCGTAATATCTGCTCAATGCGGTCGCGCTCGATCACGGTGACCGAACCCGTGGCTACCAGTTGTTCGGTTAACCGGTCTTGCACCCCGGCGATTTCATTGGTGGCTTTGCTGTCGCTGTGCCTGAAGGGAAGCACGGCAAGAGTCTTGCCAGGCGTGCCGGCAAAGTACGCTGAGATATCCTTCGTTGCGTCGGCTATATTTGCCGCTGCAAGACCTGAACCTGATAAACTGAGAGCGATGCAAAATGCTGTGAATATACGTGAGGTGTTCATGCCGCTTAGACGGCAGCGGCCATAAATTTGTTCGCAAAAATTACCAGCGCGAGAGTGACCCGCCCGGCTGAAACCAGTGTGGGTAATGCTGACGAAATGTTTTGATCATGAGTTCGAAAGGCATGTCGGCAAACGTGCCATGGTCATGCAGGTATTCCATGTGCTTGTTGCCATCGGCCGAAAACTCGTGAAAAACCGAATCGCTGCGGCCGTCGAAATCGAGTGGCTTGATCTTGAAAAACCGGCAGAGTCTCTCGTTAAATGCCGGGGTCGCTTTGACCCATTTGCCTTCGATAAACAGGTCGGTGTAACCATGAAACGCAAAATAGTCACCACCCAGCATCTCGAGCATTTTCGGCGTCGCCAGGTGGTTTGTCACGTCGGCAAAACCCAAACGGGCGGGAACTCCCTGCGAACGCGCCGCTGCCGCGAGCAGAATCGCTTTTGGTATACAGAAGCTGCGCCTGGCCTTAAGGCAATAGCTCGCTTTAAAAATATCACGATTAAAATCGGTGACCATCATGTCATACATGACAAGATCACGCACCGCATAATAGAGCGCTACCGCCTTTTCACGTGCGCCGACAATGCCCTCGGTGACCTTTGCCGCGTACGCGACGACATCGGCGTTGTCAGAATCAATAGTTTCAGTCGCCGCCAGATAAGCAGCATCAACCGACATGCAGCGCCTCGGCAGATTTTTTCATGTCAGCGAGCAGGTGCCGTAGCTCGCGCGTTTTGACCGGCGTGAGCGCCCTGGCGAGCTGGCGCTGCGCCCGAAACCAGTATGGATAGATTTCTTTCATTTTTTTCACGCCCTTCGCAGTTATGCTCACACGCCGCTTGTTACCGGGCTGCGCCTTGCGAATTTCAATCAGCTTGTCGTCTTCTAATATCTTCAGGCTGCGAGTCAGCGTCGTGCGATCGACCATCGCAAGGCGCGCGATATTGGTAATTGAACCTTTGGTTTTCACGGCACCTCCTGCGCCTCCGACCGAAGATTCTGATGCGATTGCCATCAAAATCGTGAACTGCGTGACCTTAACGCCCGTCGGCTTCAAAGCTTCGTCGTAATATTGCGTCACCGCGCGCGAGGTGCGGCGTAGGTTAAAATTGAGGCAGACTGCACCGGCGTTGAGCCAATTGAGCTGTGAGGCGCTGTCGCGAACCATGTGGCTTTTACTGTATGGTGCATATACACAGTCAAGGCTGT
>JAKQXK010000293.1 GCA_029561505.1 Spirochaetota bacterium
CCGCGTCGAAGGCGAGTGGCTTTCGATTCAAGAAAAAGCCTTCGTGAAGCATTATGGCAACACGGCCGCGGTGAAACGCGTTGCAGAGAAAATACTCGTTACGCACACCGGCTGCGTGATGCTCTACCGGGCGTCGCGCGACATGAAATACCTGAAGCAGCTGAAGGTGGGTTTCGCGAAAATCGCGGCTGATGCCGCAGCCGGCCTCGTCTAAAGCAGCGAAAGCGTTGACAGTCAGCGCATGCCCTGCTTCAGTGGGCCATGAACGTCTACGCGTTACTGACACCGATCGCCATATTCTTTGTTTTGCTCGAAATAGCCGCTTGTTTCGTCTTTCGCAAGAACTACATCAACTTTCAAGAGGCGATTGCCAACTTCGGCACCGCACTCGGCAACCAAACTGTTAACCTGCTCGTTGCAGCGGGAGTCTACGAGGTTTATGGCTACCTGCATATGCATTACCGCATCGCAGGCCCACTCGAAATGAATGTGGTCAATTTTCTGCTGCTGCTGCTCGGTATCGATTTTATCTTTTACTGGGTGCACCGCTGGGGCCACGAGCTGAAAATCATGTGGGCAGCGCATTCACCTCACCATTCGGCAGAAGAGATGAACTTCTTCGTGGCGCTGCGCGCAAGTGTGACGCAGCGCCTGTTTTCTTTTCTATTTTTCTGGCCGCTGACGCTCGTCGGCTTCAAGCCGTTCGACATCTATACCATGACAGCGCTGCACCTCTTCATATCATTTTTGCACCACACAGAGTTTATTCCGAAATTGTGGCGACCGATTGAGTTTATCTTCACGACGCCGTCGCACCACCGCGTGCACCACGGAGCCAACTACCAGTACCTCGACAAAAACTTCGGCGAGTTTCTCATCATCTGGGACCGCATGTTCGGCACCTTTGCCGAAGAAAAAGAAAAGATCGTCTACGGCATGTATAACCACCCGCAGTCATTCAACCCGATCAAGATCAATTTTCACTATTACGTTGTGATCTTCAATGAGATGCTGAAGGCGAAGCGCTGGTGGGATAAACTGCGAATCTGGTTCATGCCGCTCAGCTGGTCACCCGAAGGCACAAAGCCGCTACCGCCAGAAATCACGGTACAAAACCAGAAACGCTACCAGAGCGTCATGTTTGACGGCGCGAAAACCTATCTCGTGATACATGCGGCGCTGACTGCGATTCTGATGCTGCTGGTGATATCGCCGAAATCCCCCCTGGCGTATGAAATGAAATGGGTGGGAGCTATCTTGTTATGGCACAGCATCATCAACTGGGCCGGCATTCTCGAATCGAAACGTTGGTTGTTGCCTTCAGAAATGGCGCGGCTCGTATTGACTGTCGCATTCGTGGCACAGATAACCAATCAACTGCCATTGCTCGCCGCAGTGGGTGGTGTTGGGCTTCTCTCAGCTTTCTGGTGCGCGCGCTTTTTCAGGCAGGGCAGCCTGCAAACCGTACAGGGTTAGACGTTAAGAGGGTTAAGCCGGCCCGAGTCAGAACCTGACGGTAATGCCTGCAATCGCATAATGAAAGAGCGAAGAGGTGTATACGTTGCCACTGCCGCTGCCGCCCGCACCGCCCTCGAGCACCCGGTAGCCGAGGCGCACCGCCACATTATCTGCCGGGTGGTATTGCAGCGCGAACAACGCGTCTTCGGCGCGGCCATAAGGCGACCACAGCGCATCGACATCTAGCAACGCACTGAAGGGTTTGGCGAAGTTCCATTGTACCATGAAGCTGATCAGCGGCACCACACCCAGGTCGCTGCGTTGCGCAAAGCCTGTATCACTCATGACTGCGATATCGGCGCTGCGTATTTTGCCCGTAACGCCCGCGGCCAGAATCAGAGAATCACTGTTGATGAAAGAATAACGGTATGTCAGCCGGTAAGAATCAAACCGGTAGGTCGATTCAACCTGCGTTCCCTTTGCGAATGTTTTGCCCTGATAAGAGATATCACGTTCGAGCGTGCCGCTGCTGCGCACAGTCAGCGGGGCGGCGAGCATCAGCACCGTATGTCGATCGTTAAACGTATAACCGCCGCGAAAGCGCAAGGCGAGGGCCGGCTGCGCCGCAACATCGTCTTTGAGCGAAATTTTGGTACCCGTGTCAGACGGTATGCGAACGTCATTATACCCGGTGAAAGCA
>JAKQXK010000296.1 GCA_029561505.1 Spirochaetota bacterium
TGGTTCTTCTCCCCGCACCCCAGCAAAACTCTCAGCACAATCTCAATCCGCAAAACAGCTTTCAATTTCTTGCCATACATGGCTCATATTCGCCAAGAGATCTTTGCGGCCGGAGACGCAGCATGCTGCGTCTGTACGAAAGAGAGACATGGCCGCTTTTGCGGTTAGGTGCAATCTTGCGCATAGCCTGATATTTAGGCGTCAAAACGGTTGCCCTGCGCTTAAAGCTCCGTTGCTCCGAGGGGTAGCTGCAGTCGCCCGGCATGAGCCGGAGTTTTTGCTTGTGTATAAGATGCCGCAAACAAGAGCGTCGATGCAAATCTCACGCATCGCCAAGCTAAGTATCGCATGATTGAGCAGCTCATCATCAACGAATTTGAAGCCATCTCAGAGGCGCGATCGTTTAGTCTCGGAGTCTTGGCGATTAGCTCAGTCATCTGCGGCATCTTGGCCCTATCGTTGAATGAAATTATTGAACTTCCCTGGTATAGCGCGTTGTTTCTCGCATACATATTTCAATTTGCCCTGATTATTTGGGCCATCGACCGGTATTTGGTTCAGCCGAGAATGACAGCGTTTGTATTAAAGTATACAAAGGAGCGTATAGCCAGAACCATCAGCACGCGCCGGCTTCATGAAACGTGGTCTATATTGCATACACATTACAATCGTGACCGCCGCTTTGGTTACCTGCTTGATTTTCTCGACTTCTTATTGAGTCCCAGTGATATGCTTTGGTTTAAGTTGTTCAAGTATGCCCTGCTCATCTGTTCGGGGGTTGTGCTGCTGCCGTATTCGTTCGTGGCGAATGCGCCTATAACCTATTTGACTGTATTGTCAGAAAGCGACGGCAATACTGTCACCGGTTACAGATCTTTCTTGTTTTCTATTTTGCTCATCGGGTTCGTCTTGTTTGGCATTTCTGTTTTGGCCTGGTTAAGTATCTGGTGGCTTTACCTTCAGGGCCTCTTTGATTGAGCGCATTATGAGCTCGTTGAAGCAGGTTCTTTGGTTATTCTACTTTGCGAGAATGTCTCAGCTTAGATACGGTGGGCAGCTTTGGTACTATTTTGCCGTTACAGTGGAACGCAGTTTCCAGATTTCAACATATCCCGCGCAGATGGCGATCATAGCTACTCAAAGCCGGGAAAGGACGATTAATGGCTAAGACGCTTGACCGAATGCTCGTGAATATCTGTTCAAATGACCTGGCGAAAAGCCGTGATTTTTACGTCGCTCTATTCGACTTCAAGGTTGACTATGACAGCGATTGGTTTGTGCACCTCATATCAGAAAAAAATAAATTCGAATTAGGCCTCATTCAAAGAAAGCACGAGATAGTCCCGAATAATGCCCAAGGCAGCGCAGCAGGTTTTTATCTGACGTTCGTGGTTGATGATCTTGACGAAATATATAAGCTCGCTGAGAGTCGCGAAATCAAGATTATTGATCCCCCGAAAGATATGTTTTACGGCCAACGGCGATTACTCTTGCAAGACCCCAATGGCGTCACATTAGATGTTTCAGCACCGCTCGCTGAGTTTTAATAAACCGATCTGCGAATTAGCGAAGCTAATCCGCAGATCGGTGCATATTCATGTCGGGCTCGAAGCAGTCGCGTAGAGTTTGGCCGGTATGGCTCCGGCTAGAAATCCTGCCCGGCCCGCACGCACTGCATCGCGCATCGCTGCCGCCATCAGTACGGGGTCTTTTGCTTTGGCAATCGCGGTG
>JAKQXK010000299.1 GCA_029561505.1 Spirochaetota bacterium
TTGCTCTATGGTACAGTGCTCACCTTTGGCCTCAACCCAGGCATTATCTATTGTTTCGCCGGCACGATGGCGGCGTCTGTTTTGAACTATTATTTCGGAGCCTGGTTCAGCCAGCGCCAGGTGTTTCGCTTTCTCGAAAACCGCAAACTCTCTGATCTGAAAGAAGCGCTGCAGAACCCCAGCCTTGCGACTATCATGATTATTCGCCTGACGCCGGTGGCGCCGTTTACCGTTGAGAACTATCTCGCGGGTGCGGTCGGCGTGAACCTGCGCCTCTATACGCTCGGTACCTTTCTGGGGCTGATGCCAGGCATTCTGAGCATTGCGCTCATCACGACGGCCCTCAGCCCCTACGTCAAGAACCCGCTCTATTACATACCGATCTACTTCGGCATGTCGAGTGTGCTGCTCGCCTTAATTGTCACCGGTAAAAAAATCGCAGCCGCGATCGCGCGAAACCGGCTGCAGCGCAAACTCGGTTCAATCATCTATACCAAACTCGACCAGATTAAGGGTGTGGATCTATACTTTCAAGACCAGCTGTGGCTGGCCTCGTATATTTCTCAGGTGAGTTATGGCCTTGAAGGCCAAAGTTATTTCGTCAAGGTCGGCGGCCCGCACGGTTCAGATGCGCTGCTGCTGTTTCAAAAAATCATCGTAACCCCAAAAGAGCTTTTGGGTTATGTCAAGGCCAAAGGTTCGCTTGGCAAGAGCCTCGTGCGTAAGATCATCGCGTTTTTCGTGCAGAACCGGCGTATCACGATTCTGGTAAACGGCTGCCCCAACCTCACAGGCGATTTTCGCTTTGTCTCAAAGCCCGATGACCTGAACGAAGCCGACGCAGTCGTGGCTGCTCTCAGAAAACTCGAGAATGTCATCGACTTCGATGCGGTGATCATTAAAGATATAAATCCCCCTTTGAAAAAAACACCCGCTGAGTTTAAGAAGTTTCAGGTCGACCCGAACATGGTGGTGCAGAATGTGTGGCCGACGCCTGAGGCTTACGTCGCGGCGATGCGCACGAAATACCGGCAGCGCTACCAGAGCACGATGAAAAAAAGTGCGGGTATTGCCGTGCAGAAGCTCAACCTGACGCAGATCGCCGTGCACAAGGGTGAGATCAACGCGCTGCTCGCCAGTGTTGTGAGGCAAGACAAGTTCAACCTCGAGCAGGTTTCAGAAGATTATTTTATTCGCCTCGCCGGCATGCAAGAGTTCTCGCTCTATGGCTATTTTTTAAACGACAGGCTCGTGGGCTTTCGCAGTTCACTCGACGCGAAAGACAGGCTCATTGCCCACTACGTCGGCTTTGAAAGCGGCGTGAATGCCGAACACAAGCTTTACCAGCGTATGCTTTACGACTACGTCGTCGAAGGTATTGAAAAGAAGCTGCCCGCCATACATCTCGGCCGCACCGCGCTCGAGATCAAGTCAACCGTGGGGGCCGAGCGCGAAGACTTTTTTCTGCTGTTCCATTCAGATAACTGGTTCTACCGCACGATCGGCAACTATTACGTCTCGAGACTTGCCGCCACCGAATATGAGGCACGTTCGCCGTTTAGAGATGAATGACTATTCGTTAAACGAACTACTCACAAATTCACCCGCCGCATTGTAGGTAAACCTCAGCGCGAAGGGAGTACGCGGCTTTTTCATGCCAAACATTTTCACGATGCGCGCGGGCGCCGAAAATTGCAGATCGTGAATCTCGACGATGTGGTTCTTCTCTTGCGCGAACGATTGCACCAGCGGATGGTGCGCGAACCCCAGATACCAATCTGCCTGCGCATGCTGGCGGGTACGCTCGACGAAAGTGTCGCTCGCGTGGCGCAGGTCTTCAAACACCAGTTTGTCGTCGAACACCGTGAATTCGACGCGGTGCACGCCGCTTTTCGTCTGTACCAGCCCGACCCAGTCAAAGATGCTGAGCGGCAGCGGCAATGTTGAGATCTTCTCGAATGCGATCTGGTTTTCTTTCACGGCACGGCGCACGCGCCAACCGGCGTATTGCTGCAGGCCGAACGTGGCCATCAGATAAACAACCATGAATATGAGCGCGACCCGCTGCCAGATTTTTTGCCGGGCGGCGTCGTATCTGCCGAGTAGAATAAATGCGATGAGCCCGAACGTAAAGTACAGGTCGACGATGAACTGAGAGCTCAGCGTGAAGCGGTGGTTCGAAAATGGTGCGAGCAGCATCGTGCCATAAGGCGTGACCAAATCAGAAACAATGTGGATATAGATGCCCAATAAGGCGGTCAGCCAGAGCAAACGAAAATTCTTCAGGTTGCTGACCCGGTAAAAGAGAGCCGCCGGTATCGTCGCAAAAAGTGGCGCAGCCAGCACAGAGTGGGTAATCCACCTGTGGGTTTTGATCGTCAGAATCGGGTCGCGAAAAAGCGCCATCACCACGTCGAGGTCGGGAAAGTTAACGCTCGCGACGAGCAGCCAGAAGATGGTGCGCTTCGTGCCCGCGTCGTTTGTCAAAGTCGGCGTGCGCACGAATTTCGCGGCGATCGCCGCTGTCATCGAGTGGGTCAGGTTATCCATAAATGTTCAGATATTCCAAAAAGTAGCGGCCGGCCCGGTTGTCAATCTGCGCATCAACTTTGGTGTAAAAGTCCCCTGACATCGCTTAAACGCAGGGGTTTAATCAGAAATGATCTTACGCAGGCGTATTGCGCTGACCGGGCTTTATCGCGGGGGTCGATCGAAGAGGTGACAATAACTATCGGTGGCAACCCGGGTTGCGCGGCCACGGCTTCGATGAAATCCCAGCCACTCATGCGTGGCATATTGAGATCGAGCAGAATGAGGTCGGGCGACTCGTGCCGCAGTCGCGCTGCTGCTTCGCTGGCATCTTCGAAAGAAACTATCGCATCACCCGGAGCCGCTTTTTGCAGAATCGCGGCCGCGAGTTCGAGCTGCAGTGTGTCGTCGTCTACGTGCCAAATGGTCATGGTTTTAGACCGGCCCGAGCGCTCCGCTTTCAACAGCGTTCTGCATCATGCGGTGCAATATTACATCGCTGCGCTCTGCTTCGGTTCTGATCGCCTGAATCATGCGAGCCGACTGTTCGGCGTTCAGCGTGCCGTTTTGAAGCGCCTCTGTAATGCCGAGAATATTTGCCAGTGGCGCGCGCAGATCATGCGCGAGCATGAAGGCGATTTCGGCGAGGCGTTGCCGTTTCTTCTCTATCAGATTGTTTTGTCCATCTACGGTGGCTTGAATTTGCTTGAGCGAAGTAATGTCGTAACGCAGCGAAAAATAGCCGCGACGGCCGGTATCGTCGAAAACCGGCACGATGAATGAATCGACCCAATAGAGCTGGCCGTTCTTTGCGCGGTTGCAGACTTCTCCGTGCCAGGCTTCGCCTTGCCTGAGCATTGCCCACATATCCCGAAAAAACTCTTTCGAGTGCACACCCGATCTGATGATGTTGTGCGGCCTGCCGATTAATTCTTCGCGTCCATAACCGCTGGTTTCACAGAATAACGCATTCACTTCTGTGATGATGCCGCGCTCGTCAGTGCGCGACGTCAGAAAAAAACGATCGACGAGCTCGGCGACAGCTTGGGCGCTCTGAGGCATGTTGTTCAAGCTGCGATTTGTCGGCCAAATTGTCACCCCAAATTGTGCAAGGCGATGCTGAATCAACAGGACAGATTGCGGTGAAACGGTTTGACGTCCAGAGCCCAAGAACGAGCGCAAGGCGTGTCGAACATATACCTGAAGCGGACAATCGTCGCCATCGTTGCGATGGCTTTGCTGCTGACAGCATACACCTACTTTAAGTTTCGCGTTGCACCCGGCATTGCCTTTTCAGAGCTGCAGGTAATAGACGCTTCAGGCAAATCTGTTAAGCTCGGGCCTGGTTCGGGTCGGCCAACGGTCATCGTTTTTTACGCAAGCTGGTGCCACGACTGTGCGCGCGAGCTGCCTAAGCTCGACCAGGCATTGCGTAGGTCGCTCGCGGGCGCAGAGGTGATCGCGCTGACCGACGAAGATCTTGCGACGATGCTTAAGTACCGCAATGAAGCCAGTTATAAATTTCGATTTTATGCGCTACCGAAAGATTTTGAATACTATGGCATACACGCGATACCGACCTTCTATGTCATGAATTCTCAGGGTCAGACCGTGTTTTCAAAAGTCGGCGATGTCGACTGGAACTCGCTCGAAATCTTGAGCAAATTCAAATAGAAATTCTGCCAGTCAGGCAGTTACCGCAGCATTACCTGAGTCTCGGCTTTCTGTTCGCCATTGACCGCGACGACTATACGGTGTTCGCCCGCATAGTGTTTGCGCGTGGTAAAATTCTGAAAACGGTGCTTTTTGCTGAAGCTGTGGCGTGAGCCCTTTTCAAATTCGCGTTCGGCTATCTGGAATACTTTTTTCGACGTGCCACCGCCTGCTTTGACGAAAAAGACCCAGTACTCGAGCCGCAGGCGTTCAGCAGTCGCCACGACAGCAGAGAACTGAATGCGCACTGCTTCGCCGATTTTGATTTT
>JAKQXK010000335.1 GCA_029561505.1 Spirochaetota bacterium
CATCGCGCGTCATCACGGCTTCGCCGCCAAAGCGCTTAACCGCGTCAGCGATGCGTGCATCGTCGGTTGCCACAACCACATGCGCCAGGTCTTTACACTTCAGGGCAGCCACATGAACCCATTCTATCATGGGTTTGCCGGCGATCAGGGCCAGCGGTTTACCAGGAAATCGCGTCGAAGCAAAACGCGCGGGAATAACGCCAAGCGCGCGCATGTCAGAGTTCTGTCGATTCAGCAGGCGCAGGTGTCGAACTGCCGAAGGTTGAACCAAACGATTCTGTCATCTCTTCGTCGGTCATCGGTGTCAGCGGAAAAAGATCACCGTTTGCCAGGCGTTCTTTGAACGCGACAGCAAAACAATAGGCATCCATTATACACTGCTTAATGGGTTTTCCGTTTAGCCTCTTCGTCTTTTCGAAATCAGAATCGAATTTCATCAGGTCTTCCATGTTGCCAACAACCTGTTTGGCATTTTTCATGTCAGAAATCAGAAACGCCATCGATTTTGCGACGTTGTCCATGAACGTGCGAATGAGACCGCGCGTGTTACGGCCTTCCATGTCGGCGCGGCCCTTGGCCTTCTCTTCAAGTTTTGACTTCTCTATGTAGTTCGTCGACTTGCGGTCACGCGCGGCTTTGTACTCTTGCAGCATTTCTTCATACTTTTCATATGCCTTAATAATGGCCCGCGACTCATTGTAGAGATCTGCCATCTGTTTTTTGTAATCAGACTTTACCCCACCCGAATAATCGACGTTGATCTGAATCTTGTTCGTCGTCAGCACAAATGAGTATTCGTAGTCGAATTCCATGAAATAGAGGTACGACAGCAGAATACGGTCGTTGATCGCCACTTTTTCGAGCATCCGTTTCGACTTGTCATAACGTTCGACTAGCTGAGGTGGATTTCTCACCTTCATGAGAGAGTAGCCATATTGATACTCTTTCGTATCGTAAATGCCACCCTTTTTCTCTTCGGCTTTTTTCTCTTCAGGGGCCGCCTCTTCTGCGGCTGCTGCCTGCTGGTCACCCGCTTCTGCGCCATTGGATTCAAGAGTTGAACCATCGCCTTTTTTGCGCTGCCCGAGTTTGTCGCTCTGCGTCACCTGTATCGCTTTTTCGAGCAAGGGCGAAAACGCCGGGTAATCAATGCCGTCTGCCAGACACACAAGATGAAAAAGTTTCGGAAAAGCCGTTTGAAATACCGCCTTGGCATTCGTGTGAAAACGCTTTTGCTTGATGATCATACCCTGCAAAGATTCTTGCGAGAGTTTCGCCTGTTGCGCTTCAGGGGTGAACACGTCGAGGGCAAAACCCATGGCTTTCTTGAAAGTCTCTTGAAACGGGTACAAAATATAGAGTGTGCGATATATCGATTTGATCGAAGCCGAAACCGCCTCTACCGGCACAGGTGCATTGTTTTGTGCAGCAGTTGCGAATGCGTTGAAATATTCGCTGTTATACAAATGGTGCGCATACTCGAGGGTTTCCATCAGCAGCGGGTTTTTGGCATCGAGGCTGTGCATAATCTTTTTGCCGATCGAAGGGCGCTGCAGAAAGAGGTCATTACAGATCAGGTTGAATTCGATCAGCGCCTGCTTCAATTCAAGATTCAGAAACTGCACAAACTGCGGTTTGATCTGTTTTCCCGAAAAAGGTGCAACCCCGGCGAGAAAACACCGCAGGCGAATGACAAAACGCGCGCCGGGGCCGTTCAGTTTCTTCAGCGCTTTTTCATATTCTTGCCGGGCGCGCTGCGCCTTGTCAGATTCTTCGCGTTCGCGCTCGCGCCGCAATTGTGACGGCAGTTTGGTTTCGGTTCCGCTGCCGCCACCGACACCACCGACTGGGCGGCTCTGGCCACCAGCGCCTGCCCCTGATTTCGCTTCGGCAGCGCGTCTCGCGTCTTCGGCTTTTTCGGCAACGCTCTTTTCCCTGAGCACCTGCCCGCCGGCAGATTTGAAACGGTCGAGCATCTCTTTGCGTTCTTGCGCATCAAGCTCATTGGCGCCTATTGCAGATCGGGTATCATCAAATTCGTATTTGGCGTCGGGCATCGGTTACTTCGCAAAGAGCCTGTGCGATGCAAGGTCAAGCAGAATCATTTTCCTTGCCACCCTGTCTAGAAACGCGTTTTGGGCGATATGAAAGCAGGTATACATCCCGTTTATGAAGACGCGGTGATCCGTTGCGCATGCGGCGCGGAACACAAGACGCGCTCTACCAAGAAAGAAATTTTCGTCGAAATTTGCTCGAATTGCCACCCGTTCTTTACCGGCAAGACCAAGCTGGTCGATACGGCCGGCCGCGTAGACAAATTCAAGAAAAAATACAAAATGAAATAAGGTTTGTTCCCCTCGGGGGCAATCCTTATTTAAACCATGCCTGCAATCTGTGAGCTGAGCTGGCAATGCGCAGGGCAAATAGCCCTGTTTCAGCTCAAAATGAATTTTGTTCGTTATTACCCGATTGCAGGGCTGGCATTTATTGTTTTTTGGGTTTGGAAAAAAGGCTATTTTCAGCGCTTCAAGATACAGCAGGCTTTTCCACGTTCAGAGCGCATTCGCTATGAAATTCTGCAATCCGCAGTCACTCTAATTGTCTTCACGCTGATTGGCGTAGCAACATTTGCCGCGCGCAAAGCGGGCTACCTGCCCGGTGAAATCTACCGCGACGCCGGCAAATATGGCGGTTGGCCTTATATGCTGTTCACGATTGCTGCCGTAACGGTGTGGCATGAAACCTGGTTTTACTGGATGCACCGCCTCGTTCACCGCAAAACCCTCTACAAACACATTCACCTGGTTCACCACAAGTCCATTAACCCTACCCCCCTTGCTGCCTATAACTTTCATGCATTCGAAGCTTTTCTCGAGGGTATTTATCTCGTCATTTTCACCTGCCTCGTGCCAATGCAATTCTGGGTTCTCATGGGCCACACCTTCTACGCAATGATCATGAACATCTGGTGGCACCTCGGTTATGAGTTTTTTCCTGCTGCCTGGGCATCGCACCCCATCTTGAGGTGGATTAACACCTCAACGCACCACAACATGCACCATGCGAAATTCGACGGCAACTACAGCCTGTATTTCAATTTCTGGGATCGTATCATGGGCACGAACTTTCCCGACTATGAGAAGCACTATGCCGAAGTGACCGCGCGGCGTCAGCGAGAGCACGAGCGCGCCGGTGCAGCAGCAGCCGTTTAGACATTTATGACTTTGGCAGAATAATGGGCGGTTCTCAACTGCATTCTGATTTGCACCACAAGTCTGAATTTTCCTTGTGACCCATGCCCACAATCATCAAACAAGACGACGTCATCGAATCGGTCGCCGGCGCGTTGCAATATATATCCTATTACCACCCGCCCGATTTTATTCAGGCGATGAAAGCGGCCTATGAAAAAGAAGAATCACGCGCCGCGAAAGATGCGATGGCACAGATTCTTTTGAACTCGCGCATGTCGGCGATGGGCCACCGCCCGCTCTGCCAGGATACCGGCATCGTCTCTGTTTTCGTCAAAGTGGGTATGCAGGTAACTTGGGATGCCACGATGACCTTAGACGACATGATCAACGAGGGTGTGCGCCGCGCATACCTTCACCCTGATAACGTGCTGCGGGCATCGATTGTATCTGACCCTGCTGGCGCCCGCAAGAACACGAAAGATAATACTCCTGCAGTCATCTACACGCAACTCGTCGCCGGCAACAAAGTCGACATTGTGGTCGCGGCCAAAGGCGGCGGCTCTGAAAACAAAGCCAAGTTCGCGATGCTGAACCCCTCTGACAGCATCGTCGACTGGGTCATCAAAACTGTGCCGCTCATGGGTGCTGGCTGGTGCCCGCCCGGCATGCTCGGTATCGGTATAGGCGGTACTGCCGACAAGGCGATGGTGATGGCGAAAGAATCGCTCATGGATCCGATCGACATTCAAGACCTCATCGCACGCGGGCCGAAAACCAAAGCCGAAGAGCTGCGTATTACCCTCTTTAATGAGGTGAACAAACTCGGCATCGGCGCGCAGGGCTTAGGCGGCCTCACGACCGTGCTCGACGTCAAAATCAAAGACTGCCCGACGCACGCGGCATCGCTGCCGATCGCGATCATACCCAACTGTGCGGCGACGCGCCATGCGCACCTCACACTCGACGGCTCGGGCCCGGTCTATCTCGATCCGCCGAGCCTCGAAAAATGGCCCAAGGTGGAATGGGCGCCGTCGAAGGAAGCGATCCGCGTCGACCTCAACACGCTGACCGCCGAGCAG
>JAKQXK010000340.1 GCA_029561505.1 Spirochaetota bacterium
GTCGAGGCTCTGCTGCAGCGAATCACGTTCAAAGTACGTCGTGCCTGCACCCGTCGCCTGCAGCAGCTTGCGAAACTTATCGAGTGCGCGCGAGTGGTCGTCGTGAGCAGACTCAAGGCGCACGCTGAGTTCTGGGTTCAGCTCGCGATGTTTTTTGATCTGGCGCGGCGAATAACTTTCGAGCGCCGAGAATTTATAGACGACTGCAATGTCTTTCATGCAACCTGCTCACTTGCGCAAAATCACGTTCAGCATGCGCTCTGTTGCGCGAATTGCAGCGATAACCTGATCAGGGTCAACGCCGCGCGTCGTCAGATTATTCTTGCTGCTGCCAAAACCCGCAAGTTCGCCGCCGAGCATCGCTTTTTCGGGCTTAGAACGATCTTTGCCCTGCTCGGCCTTTTGCCCGAGACTCCAGATGATTTTGCACTCGACGAGCGCCGAAGTCTGCCCCCCTGGGGGAATTCTCACCTCGTAGTCGGTGAGCCTCGGCAGAATGATCTTGTGCTCTTTCGCCCAGATGGTCAGCGCCTTCATGAAGGCATCATAACCGCCTTCACCCTGACCCGAAACCTGCGACGCTTTGCCTTTATACTGCACTGTCAGCGAGCACATGGGCTTCACATGCAGCCCCGAGGTGACGGTCACCTGCGTGATCTCGACAATTTTCTCTTCGGGTTTCTTCAGAACTTCGCCAATAATAAAAGGCAGATCATCCATGGTGATCTGCGTTTTTTGGTCGCCTAGCTCAATAATTCGCTGCAGCACCTGCGCGCGCTCTTCATCGGCGAGCGTAATGCCGAGTGCCTTGAGGTTCTGGTCAACCGACGCCTTGCCGGCAAGTTTGCCCAGCGCGTAGCGGCGGTCGCGGCCAAAGCGCGCAGGCAGAAGCCGGCTTTCATAGAGACCGCCTTTTTTGTCGCCGTCGGCGTGAATACCTGCCGTTTGCGTGAACACGTCTTCGCCGACGATCGGTGCGTTCGCGGCGAGGCGTTTACCCGAAAACGTTTCAACGGTGCGCGAGAGCTGAAAAAGACTCTTTTCATTGACCGTGGTTTTGAGCTGAAGATGATCATGAATGCCGGCAACCACTTCGGCGAGCGATGCATTGCCTGTGCGTTCGCCGAGGCAGTTAACCGTCGTGTGTACGCCGTGCGCACCTGCACGAATTGCTTCGAGTACATTCACGGTGCCGAGGCCATAGTCGTTATGCGGATGGAAATCGAAATGTTGCCCGGGATACCGCGACGTGATAGCCTGTATTGCCTCGGCCACCTGACTCGGATACAGAACCCCGAGCGTATCGGGCAGCATCACCCGCCCGACGGGCTGCGTGACGATGAAGTCAAGAAACTGAAACATATAATCGCGCGAATGCAACCAGCCGTTCGACCAGTCTTCGAGGTAGATATTCACCGCGCGATCGTTTTTCACGGCATACTCTATCGTGCGCGTGATGTCGGCAAAATGCTCTGCGGGTGTTTTTTTGAGCTGGCGCGTCAGGTGATTAAGGCTACCTTTCGTCAGCATGTTGAGCGTCATCGCCCCTGCTTCGATCAGCCAGTTAACTGAACGCTTTTCGTCGACGAAGCCCAGAATCTCTATGCGGTTTAAGAGCTTTCGCCCCCCGGTCTTTTTCGCCCATTCGGTAATGAGCTGCACACTTTCGAGTTCGCCCTTCGACACGCGCGCCGAAGCCACTTCGATAAAATTCACGTTTGCCTTTTCAATGAGCAATCTCGCCATCTGCAACTTTTCTGCAGGCGCGAATGCCACATTGTACGTCTGCTCACCATCACGCAGCGTTGTATCCATAATGGTGACCGTGCGGTTAGTTGTTGCTTTGGGGGATTTCTTGCGTGCTGCGGCTTTCAATTTATCTCTTGGCGGCGCGCTCTGTATTGCGGCGCGCTGCCTGTTGCCCCGATGCGTAATCTTTTCAGGCGGAGAAGAAGATTTCAGCAATGGCGCAATTTATTTTGTGAGGTTCTTTTCAGGCGAAAGCATCGCCTCGAGTGCCGCAACTTCAGGCGCGTCAGCGCGAATGAATGCCACAACCGAACCGAGTGGCGCGCTGAACTCGTGCCAGCCGGGATAACGAATTAATCTGCCGGTCGACGACTGAATCCACCCGCCGGCGGGCAAATAGACGCGGCCCGATTGCGCCCCTGGTGTCACTACCGGTGCCACGATCAGATCGCGCCCCAGCATGAACTGGTGGCGTAAAGTATAGGTGTGCGAATCGGCAGGGTAATGCAGAAACAGCGGACGCATGAGCGGCATACCGCCCGCCGCAGCCTCGGCCATGAGCTGTTTGAAGAGTGGCGCGAGGCGCTGGTGCTGGCGGCCTAACGCGGCAAATTCTTTCACAATGCGCTCGTCGCTGTAGACCTGATAGTTCTTCTCAGGGCGATTGCCCTCATGGTTACGAAAGAAAGGCGTAAAGACCGCCATCTCTGCCCAGCGCAGCAACAGCTCGCGGCTGCGGTGGTAGTTTTTCAGGGGGTTGTTGATCGTTGTGTAGCCGCCAATGTCGCTGTGGTTCAGCGTCAGCCCCGAGACACCGCCCGAGAGCATGCCGGTAATCGCCGAGGCGAGGCCATCAAATTCATCAAAGGTAACGAGCTGGTCACCGGCCCAGAAGAGCGTCGAATGCGCGGCAGAACCGGTGAAACCCGAACGTGTGAAAAATACCACCTGCCCCTCAAGCCCCGCCTCGCGAATCACCTCGCGGTTAAGGCGCGCCCATTCGGTCGCATAAAGGTTGTGCCAGGCAGCGCCGCTTTCGCCATTTGCCATCTGTGAATTCCACGGCAGCCATTCGCCGAAGTCGGCCATGTACCCTGCAAGGCCTGCCTGCAGCATGTTTTCGCGAATTACTTTTTTTAAGTATGTGCGTGCGTCGCTGTTCGCAAGATCGATCAGATAAGCCGGAAAACCCACGGTACGAATTTTGTACGGCTGGCCGAGGCGGTCGCGCACGAGAAATCCGCGCTTTTGCGCTTCTTCAAATATCGGGCCTTCGTCTGCCAAAAACGGATTCACGTAACCGAGCACGCGAATATTGCGGGCGCGCAGAGAGGCAACCCAGGCTTTAAAATTCGGGTACGCCGTTTCGTCGGGCAACCAGCGCCACCACAGCTGCGATCCAAAATTTGTCAGGCGCCGGCCGACCCAGTCTTGAATCCAGATAGCCGAAACGGGGTTGCCGGCGGCGAGCGCAGCGTTCAGCACCTGCTCGACCTTGTCTTTGCCGCCTTGCACGCCGAGAATAGTGCCGAGCGCCCAATCGGGTAAGGGCTGCATGCGGCCGGTGCGCTCGGTATATGCGGCGATCAGGGCCGCATAAGAACCTGCAGTGTTAAAACTGATTTCGAGTTCGTTTTTCCAGATTTCGACTGTATATTCGCTGCGACCAAAGTTCCAGATCTGGTATTCGTATTGCGTTGTGTCGAACGAGCGATAGGCCGACGTAAAAAAGAACGGAACCGGTGCGTACGTCGTGACATCGCTGCCACCGGCACCCGCAGTGATATTTGCGCCTGCGGTAATCGGCTGCGCGCCGCGACCGACACCCTGCTCTTCAGTCAGCA
>JAKQXK010000354.1 GCA_029561505.1 Spirochaetota bacterium
CACCACTACGGGCAATACAAGGCCTGGGCGAGACGCCGCAACTGGCAGGGCTAAACAAGTGCCGCGTTACCTGAGGCGCATTGCTGTTCTTGCTATTCTGGCGTTCGGCGCCGTTGATGGCGCTGGCAGAACAATCTGGTACGAGATCGACAGCGATGCTTCGCAGATAGCCTTTGTCGCGCAGTCGCGGGTGACAAAGGCGCACGGCCTCTTTCGTAAATGGGACTTCAAGGGCAAAATCTCGGGTAATTTTCATGTCGTGGGTGATCTCGTATTGGAATGCGCCTCGATCGATACCGATAATGATCGCCGCGACTACCATCTGAAGGGCCCTGATTTTTTCGACTGCCCTGATTTTCCGCAACACACCTTTCGGGTAAAATCGGTGAAACCAGACAGCGGCAACGTGCAGAAAGCGACACGTTTCGAACTCGAGGGAGAACTGACCATTCGCGGCAGGTCAAAGACTCTCGCGATCACGCTCTTGCGTGAAGGTAATGATGAGCGCACGACGCTTACCAGCAGCACTTTTATCGACCGAGAAGATTTCGGCATCACCTACAATAGCGCGCTCAACCCAATTGAAAAAAATATTCGCATCGACATTCGGCTGGTGCTGAACCGCCGCACACGGGGCTAACCTGGCACGTCCACTGAGCCATAAGGGGCTTCGCATTGTTGCGAGCCTGCTGATTGTCGCAGGGGTCGTCGCGTTCTGGGTGTTACGTCCTTTGGTTGTAACCGATATGTCGCCCGGCGACTACCTGCCGCTGCGTGACGATGCGCTAGCCGCTCGGTTCGCCCCGGTCATAGAACCGCACGCACTCTACGGCAAACCCGATCGCCTGCTCTACCGCATGGCCAAAAGTGCTTCGGGTGATATTCATATTGCCTACCACCCATTCTACAACGACGAACAGAACCCACACGCAGGTTTTGGTGCGGCGATGAGCCGCGTCATCTATACCGGCGGCCTCAGAATTAAAGACATCATGTTAGGGCCGGCCGATATCGAACTCATAGAAGTTGTGTTGGATGTAAAACGTACTGCAGCCAGAATCTCTTACGAAGACGCAGACCGCTACAATCCGAAGAGTTTTTCGGTGCGGCACTTACCCAAAAGTGTACTGAATCCCCCTTTGCCATTTTGCTTTGAAACCGTGAGCTGGAACCATATGTTTGCGCTCAAGCCACCAACGAGCTGCCGACAACAAGGTGCGCTCAAGCCTGAATATTACACCGAGAGTGACTGGCAGAAATACCGAATGGTTAAGAAGACCGAAGCGATGCTGCGGCGCAACCGCATGCACCGTGTCTATGAACGTGCGGCTGTGACGAACCCCTGAAGAAGCCAATAGCAGTTTAAGCAACCTGCTAAGACTATTGTATCTTGATCGCCTGAATCGCTTCTTGCGCGGCGCTCTTCACGTCTTCGTCGTACCGCGATTGCAACACCTTCAGAAGTGGAATGAACGCCTTACGCGCATGCATGCCCTTGAGTGCAAGACACACTTCGCGCAAGGCCTTCTCATCGACCGAAGAATTCTGAAAGTCAATCAGGTAGCGCTCGACGCGGCTGAGCAGCGCTGGCACCGCGACGTCTGCATATTTTGTGTAGCTCGCGAGCGTGTGCGCGCAGGCATAAATAACGGCAGGGTTTAGCTCATCTTTCAGTGTGTTCGCAACGCTGACGACCAGCTTTGGAGCGATAGATGATTCATTGAAAGCGATTGCCGCAGTGCAGGCTGCCTCGCGCACATCGGGATTCTTGTTGGCCAGACCCACGTTCAGGCCATCGAGATAGCGCGGCGCAACGATCTCACCTTCTGCTTTTGACTGGCGGTAGATGACCGACATTTTTTCGAGCGCCCGCACCTTGGCATAGCGCAGCGTCTCGGCATCCCGCACAATTTTGACCAGCAGGTCGCTGTGGCGCATATCATAGTCGCGAATGCGGTCTAAAATTTCAGGACGCGTCGAATCGGCATAGAGCGCGCCGGCAGCAGAAAGCAGCAGCGCCAAAGTGATCAGGCTACGGCGCATCGGCTAAGCCTGGCCTCCGTTACCGGGGCCTGGTTTATCATAGGTGTGCTTGTGCTCGTGTCGGTGTATCGCATGGTTCACGAGCCTCGCGAGGTCATCGAGGTTGTCGCCTTTGCGCAGCTTAATGTCTTCGTAGTCGCCGGTGGCGAGGTAGTGGTTCAGGTGCTTCTTGATCTTGAAAATGGGGCCCGCAACCTTGTGAGAGAAGAATACACTGTAGATCATAATGATAAGAATGTTCAGAAGCGTCACGACGATCACCGGCCAGATGTACAGGTCGAACGCGTTAAAGAATTTGTAGCCGCCAGAGGTAATTTTCAGGGGAAAATACTCTTGCCCCTCGCCTTCGGCGACAACCGTCCATTTGCCATCTTTATCTTTGACCAGGGCCTGGTGGTTGTCGACGTCCACCTGCGCGAGAACCGACGCGCCGTCGGGCAAGAGACTGTATGCCTTGTTTTTTAAGGCAAAGAGGGCACCGATGACAAGAACAGCCGATATGGCAACGACGATCGAATAGCGCAGAATAAACTTACCCTGAAAGCGCTTGTCGATAAAATATTTGCGCTGCCAAAAATACGGTTTTTTGGTCTGTGCCGGGGTGCCATTTGCCATAGATATGCAATGTCTGAGTGCCAGAAGCGTCGGTCAATTCATTTTGGCTCTGCCCGCCTTGTGACGCTGCGATTTCAAGCATAAGTTGTCAGAATGACAGAACTCTCCGCACCGGTATTGATGGTGCTTGATTCAGCACACCTCGAAGAAACCCTGAAGACGTTGCAGCTTCCTTTTCAGCCGCAGGTTCTGACCGCGGTGTTGCAGCTGCGCGATGATACGCGCATGGATTTCACCGAACTCGACCGCCTTATTCGCTCTGACCAGACGATCGCGTCTTTAATTCTCAAACTCGCAAATTCGAGCTTCTATTCACGCGGCAACGAAATTCGTACATTGCCACAGGCAATTGGCATGATAGGCTTTCGCACGATCGTATCGATTGTCACTGCGGCGTCGGCGAAAAGCATTTTTCTCTCGGGCAACTATGCCCGGTTCAGAAGGTATGTTTGGCAACACTCGCTGGCAACGGCGATCATCGGCAAGACAATATGCGACAAGCTGCATTGGAAATCTATAGCAGAAGAGGTGTTTATCGGTGGCCTCTTGCACGACATTGGCAAGGTTATTCTCAACCAACTCGATCGTAAACAGTATATCGAAGTTATTGATCGCACTCTCGCGTCAGGCGCCGGCTTTCGCATTGCCGAAAAAGAAATTTTCGGAGTCGACAACCCGACTGTCGGCCAGCTTGTCATGAAATACTGGAACCTGCCGACGATCTACCGTGAGGTAACGGTATTTCTCGATAAACCTTCTGACCCCGGCATTGCGCGCCTGCCAGCGCATGACCAGCAGGTGATTCGTGTTGTTGGGCTCGCCAATCTGCTCGCGAAAATGCACGATTTTGGTCATTGCGAGAAAGAGCCGCTGAAAGTCGAAGAAGACTTTCTCGCTCCGTTGGGCATTGACCCCAAGAACCCCCTGGTTACGGCAGACTGGAAAAAAGACGTTGTCAGCGACCCATATTACCAGATATTTTCGGTGATCGCCTGATAGAATATGCCAATGCCTGAAAACACACAAAAGCGCGAAACACTCTTCGAGATTACGGCGTTTGAATTGTATTCAGATGTCAAAGACACAATTCGCTCTGAAATCCGCAGGGTTATTCACACGATGGGACGCCGGCACCTGACCGGCCCCGTAACGGCCATGGTGTTTGAAATGGCAGATAACGCGCTCAAAGCGTTGTACAAACATGTGTTTTTTACCTACGCGATACAAGAATCAGGCCTCGGCGACCTACCCTATGAAGCCTGGGAAAGAGTACTGCGCGACGAAATCGAAACGAACAGCGCACGCAACTTTGAACGCATGTGCAGGCAGAAGAGTCTTGCCGTCGTCATTCGATTCATTCGCACAGAAGAAAACCTCGTTATAGAAATTATCAATGATGGCGTTCCCGACAAGGCCGAACATGAAAGTCTGCGCGCGCTGCTCAAACAGACAGCGCACGCCGAAAACATTCACGCATACGTAGACCTTGCCGAATCTCAGGCTGACGGCGCGGGGGCCGAACATAAACCTGGCCTGGGCTGGTCGTTAATATTTCTCACGCTGCGGGGGCTAGGGCTCACGGCTTCGCATTTTCATCTGATTATCGGTTCAAGCCAGACGACGGCACGCATTGACCTTCCGCTTACGTTGTTTCACGGTAGCAGCGATGCAAAAATTCAGATACTCGATAAGGGCGTGCTATCAGATGAGCTCATGGCGAGGGTCGCAAACGAGCTGCACTACGGTATCGTGATTTTTGACGACAAGGGTGATGTGCTCGAAGTCTCACAGTCGCTGCTCGACCAGCTATTGCTGCCGGCAGAAGAAGTGGGTGATTTTCCCGAGATGCTCAAAACGCGATTCGTCGAAGATATATTCTCGGGGCCGTTTAATGTCGCAATCGTTAATCATTTCGAAAACTACCGCCTGAAGATTACGCCGAGAAACGCAAACCAAGACCTGCTGTTTAACGTCAGTGGAGTGCTGAATACGGCAACACGCCGCGTAGAAACGCTTTGGCAGATTATCAACCTTGAACAGGGCACAGTCAATCTATCAGAGGGTTCTGTTTTTGAAAACGTTCACATTCAGAGCATCGTCAGGCCTTATATACCGAACATGATTCTCGAAAAGGCGCACGAAACTTTGCGCCATGGAATGTTTCGGCTGCCGAACGAACACCGTGAGTTGACAATTGCCTTTCTCGACGTCATCGGCTTCACTTCAAAAAGCGAAAAACTTGAACCCGCGCAGGTTGTCGATTTGCTCAACCTCGCACTGGGCATCGCTGTGAAATCGATCGAAACTCACCACGGAATGATCGATAAATTCTTGGGCGACGGCATCATGGCAATTTTTCGCGACCCTCTTGAAGCCGTTATCGCGGGTTTTGAAATACAACTAAATTTCATGGGGCTCAACGAATACCGCGTGATAAACGGAGAAGAACCGATAGAAATGCGTATCGGCCTTAACACCGGCATGGTCATTCTCGGCAGCATAGGTACCAAGCGTCGAATGGACTGGACAGCGCTTGGCGACGTCGTGAACACAGCGTCGCGCATTGAGAAGTCGTCGCGGGCCAACAGCGTACTCGTCAGCGAAACAACCCTCGAAAAAATCAAAGAACACGTGACGGTTTCAGAATCGTTCGTACAGAAAGTCAAAGGCAAGCAGCAAGAAATTACGCTGCACTTTCTGAAACGCGTCAGCTATGCCGGTGGCGGGCAAATGCGCACGCTTGAACTCTGAACAGACGCCTGAACTTTTCTAGCGAACTGTGGGGCCCGACGTAACAAAAAAGAAATAGAAGGCCAGCAAAACACCGGCAAGAATCAAAAGCAAACCCGCGACACCAAAGAGAAGAATGCGTATATCTTTCTGATAGCCCGTAAACGGGTTGTGCGTGAATATGTACTTTATAATGCGCGTCGGGCCCGCGTCTTCAAGCAGCGATTCGACCTCGATCGCTTTACCAGATAGGCGTCCCGAGATAATGACCGACCAGCAGCCAAACAAAATGAACGTGATCGCAAATATGAGCATGTGATGATATGCGAGCGGTTACGAATAGGGTAAAGAGTTTTTTAATGCTCTGTCAGATGAGGCGAACAACCAAAAATTGCAACGCAGAGCGCCGATTTGCATCTAACGACATATCAGGCGAATAACAAAGACCAGCGACCTGAAGACAAATTCAACGACGAGAGACATGTGAAGAAAAGCGCCAAACCCCGACCCAAACAGAAAAAAAACCTGAAGAGAGAGAAATCCTCAAAAAAGACGGGCCTGCGCACCAGAGGCGCAGCCCGCAGCACCACCACAGCCGCTGCTGCCACCCCGGCACGCGCACCCGTTCAACAGCGCCGTAAAGGGCATCACGCACGCTTCAGAAAAGCGATGCGCCATGAAATTGCCAACCTCTTGACGCATGGCATCGGCGCGGGCCTCGCAATTGCCGGCACTGTATTTCTGGCAATTCGCGGCATTGAACTCAGAGACCCGTGGCGCATTGTCGGCTATAGCCTGTTCGGTGCGTCGATGGTCTTTCTTTATATGTCATCTAGTCTATACCATGCGCTGTGGCACCCCAAGACAAAGCAGATCTTAAGGCGGATGGACCACAGTGCTATTTTCTTTGCGATTGCGGGAACCTACACGCCCATTCTGCTCGTGACACTTCGCGGCCCACTCGGCTGGACATTCTTCGGCATTGTCTGGGGCCTTGCCATCGTCGGCATCACGTTCAAGATGCTCTTTGGCCACCGTTACGAAGCCGTATCGCTCACAACCTATATTCTAATGGGATGGCTCGTCGTCTTTTTTGTGAAACCGGTTTACATCGGTCTCTCGGCAGCGGGTATCTGGTTGCTGTTTGCAGGGGGCATCGCCTACACAGCAGGTACAATTTTCTATTCGATGGCAAGGCTACCTTACCACCACATGATCTGGCACCTCTTTGTACTGACCGGCAGCGTGCTGCACTTTCTCTGCATCTACAGGTATGTTTAAACAAGGCGCCCAAACGCCTGCGCGGCCGGCCGCAAAACGAAAGAATCAGGAAAAGTTCCGCGATTTTCGAAGTGAAAATCGCTCCATGAACGGGCGAAGCCCGCTTTTCCTGATTTTTACGCTTTGCCATGGCACTGAAAAAACCAATTGCGGCGACCTGCCGCGCAGGCCCATAGGCATAGCGTTTGCCGGCAGGTATCAAACTAAAAAATAAGTATGCCGCTGACGAACAAGAACGAATGGCACAAGAGCCGCATCTACGGCAGCGACCCAGATGAAGCGCCCGATAAGGTTTTCGACAGGGTTAACCTGCTGATGCCTGTAAAACCATCAGACGTTCTGCCGCTCATCGTCGAAGACGTACCATCGAAAGACGCGTTTTTTCCCGTCGAACCTGCAGAACTCACCGAGCTGATACTGAAGGCGATAAAACCAGAGGCGCGCGAGCTGACGCACATCTGGTATCGCCGCCCCAAACCCAGCGAATTTCGCGGCGGGCGCGTGCCGTTCACAGAGTATATCTATGCAAACGGCATCTGTCTGATCGTCTTTTACCCTTGGCCAGAGACACTAATATTTCCGCTGACAAAAAAACCGACCGATGCAATCTTAAACCGTTACCGAAAATGGTCGCCGAAGGTTTCAAGCCATAAAGGCAAGTGGCAATTACAATGGAACCCCGACAGCGTGAGGGATTTCTACTTAAATGACCTGCTGAAGAACCTGTTGGGCCTGCACTTTGACTTTCAAACGAAGCTCGCGCAAATGCCCGACGGCCGTCTGCGCAACGGCCAATTGGTGCAGTACGCGAACCAAAGATTCTTCGAACAGACGCAGAGTTATAGCTGAGGGTTTGCCGGGCGCCAGATAAGGCCGAAAGTCAGTATTTGTTAACCAAAGTATTCTTTATATCTTCTATCTGCATCTTTGCCAAACAGAATCTTGCATGCCTCTTTCATACCTTTTGAGTTACGTATATCTTCTTTGCGCGCGATCAGGGCTATCTTCGAGCGGCGGCGCAGAAAGTCTTCGAGTTTGGTGACCATCTCGCGACCGGCTGCCTCCCTTATTTCGACGCGGGTATATTCGGCGCCTTCGATCAGAAGTTCGGCTTCGGCAGGGTTTTCACGAATCTCTTCGAGCAAGACCAATGCATGCGCACCATAGCGACGCCAGAACCGCGTCGAGAGTTTCTCAGACGCCTGCGGTGCCGTATAGCTGTCGAGGTCCATCAGTTTTGCCTGGTGAAAGAATTCATCGCGAAACGATTCGTGCGGTTCGCCATACCAGCGTCGCTTAGGGTATGCCAGGGTCACGCCGAGGTCTTCGGCAAATTCACTGACCTCGTCGCCGACGTTCAGGCAATCAGTCAACTTACCACCAAAAATGGTAATCTGTTTGAGATTTTTGTCAACGTCGATTTCATGCTTTCGCGAAAGCTGCATCCAGTCTTTGCCGCTGCCTTTGCCCTTCTTGACGACGAGCGGCCTTACACCGCAACGTTCTGCGATAATATCTTTTTCAGTGAGCGGCGTTGCAAGTTTCAACCGCTTGTTAATATTGCTGAGCACAAACTCGCGATCTTCTTTCGTAACAGCTGATTCAGGTGACTCGACACGCGTGTCGGTCGTGCCAATGCAGGTCTTGGCCCCCATGGGGATCGCAAAAAACAAGCGACCATCGTCGGCGAAAAAAGTCAGTACTCGCTCTTCTGTAGACAGGCGATTGACGATGAGGTGAATACCTTTCGAAAAAACGTGCTGGTACTCAGAAGCAACACCCGCCGCTTTGTTGAATGCGTCTGCGTATGGGCCGCAGGCGTTCACAACGACATCGGCCGAGATACGAAAGGCCTTTTTGGTCATCATATCTTTCGCCGCAATCTGCCATTTGCCGTCGGCTTTTGTGGCAGAGGTTGCGGCAATGTAGTTCGCGGCGATGCAGCCATTGTTCATGGCTTGCCTCACAAAACCAAAAACGAAGCGAGCATCGTTGTCGTGCAGGTAGGCATCTGAATATTCAAAACCACCGGCTGCGTTGGCAGTATTAATGTTCGGTTCAAGTTTGTTGATTTTGCGCTTTGTCAGATAACGGGGGGTACGGGTGAAGAAATTGCCGATCAGCCAATAGAACCAGGTGCCGAGCCAAATGAACCACACGGGAAAGCGAAAGCCTTTCTCGATAGTGGTAAAAAACCGAATCTCTTGCACCGTTGACGGGTAACTGCGAATCAAATGGTTACGCGACATGCAGAGTTTGCGCACAAGGCCGAACTCGAGAGTTTCGAGGTACTTGATGCCGCCCCACGCGAGGTTAGACGATTCTTGACTCGTAAACGAAGCGAAGTCGCCTTTGTCGATCAGCGCGACCTTTGCACCTTTGCCCGAAAGAGCAGCGGCCGAAACTGCACCATTGATACCACCGCCGATAACGATCACATCGAAATGGCGTTTTTTCAGCTTCTCGATATTACTGATCCGCAGGTTCATGCCGACGAACCCGCGACCATAATTGCAGGGTCAAATAGAAACCGATTATTCCCGGCCTGCGCCGGGAATAATCGGTTTCATTTAGCTTGCTGCTTTCTTCGCTGCGCCGCGCTGGCGCATAAAGACGACAACGCCGACAACTATACCGATCAGAATCAGCGAAAGTACCGGTCGGTAGAAGAACCAGGCGATCGCGATCGTGACCAGAGAGAAGGCAAAGGCGGCAATTGCCGAGGCGAGCCCGGTGCCAAAGCTCATGATGCTGCCGAGAATCGGCAAGACATCGAGCAGCGTCGAGAGGGGTTTAAAGAGCATGCTGAGACCAATCGTCATCATCAGCCAGCCAACGAGACGCAAGACCCAGGTCATAAACGAGTTTGAAGCCTCGGCAGATTTATACATCTGCTGCGCAGTCTGAACACCTTGAGAAATCATATAGATGCTGCCACCCGCCTCTGCGGAATATGGGGCAAATGAGCCACTCTGCTGAACGGCAATCACACTCGCATCGGTTGGCTTCACGACTTCGAATTTCACGCGGTAGTCACCCACCTGCGGGTTTGATGCATTGGCACCAATGAAAATACCCTCGCTTGTGGCTGCAACAGGCTTAGCCGCTACAGCGCGCACCTTCGCAAGAACTGCATCGCTCGTTTCGAGTTTCACAAACGAGCTGAGGCTTGCAGTCAGGTTTTGTGGCAAACGGTAGGCCCCGAGTTT